>CALXVB010000001.1 GCA_944391855.1 uncultured Clostridia bacterium
GTGAACAACAGGTAAGAAAACTAGGTGTAAATGTGGAGTGTCTTCGTCATTATGGACTTTGGCAGATAAAATATATTGCTCTCCTAAATCTTTATATTCACACACAAATTTATATGCAGTTTCAAAAAATCTTCTAGTTTCTTTTTCTCCAATTCTAGTAAAAAATTCATTGTCAGAAGTAATGATATATTCACAAGCAATATTACTAACTGTTTTAATTTGACCTTTTAAATTATATTCTTTTCTTATTCTTTCAAATTCTTTTTCATAACTATATTTTGGATCTTTTAACGAATAGTTTAAATGTGATTTCTCTTTATCAATATTCTTATTAGAATAATTTTCATTTTTCCTTTCATTATGTCTAAATATGCCTTTTAGATTTTCTCTTTTGTATTTTTGATTTCTTATTATAGCATAACTCATATAATATCTACCTCCTTGAATAGCTAAATAAAGTAACACAAACTAGACTTAAAAATGGCACTTATTTAAGATGTGTTGTAACACACTACAACACTTTTTATGCAAAAGTGTCCGTGTGGCAGGGTAAACCCTACAACCCAAAACTAAAAATTGCTACTAGCATTTTTTAGTTTTCTCATAACAAATGAACTTGTCATTTGTTATGCTTTTCAATAAATTGCATATCTGCATTTATTGAAAAAAGAGCAAGAAAAAAATAAATTTTTTCTTACTCTTTGAAACCTTGCTCGGTTTCAAACTTCCACGCTTTATGGCTACCTTTTACAGAAACCAGAGGGAATGAGCTAAAGTAGAATTAGGTGTAATATCCCATTTGTAAAATAGAATTATTACACCTATACAAACTGAAACCGTCGGTCATTCGCCTCGTTTCATAGGTAGTCTAGTAAGTAACAATGTTGTTACTATAATTGCCGATACATTTCAGTATCTTTGTTCATACTTGTCCAAACTTTTTACAATTACAAATCCACACCAAGTTTTGCCACCGAATACTCTTTTATTATTGTGAGTCTATGTTCTAAAATCTCACTCACGCACTTTGTATAATTAGACTGCTTATACAAATACGAATGCACTTTATAGCATCGGCTCATCACACCTATCACTTTTATAGAGTTTGAGGCATAATCTCTTTTGAAAATAAAAAACTACTCATAGTATTTAAACTACAAGTAGTTATTTATTTTCTTTATTCAATTAAGCCTCAAAATCGTTTTTAAGGCATTTTTATTTTAAAGTAAAGTAATTTATCATACATAAATCAATTTCTTTAAAACAATTTCTTCTGCTTGATTTTTTATTGCATTCATTGTACCAACCCAATATAAAGGATTAGTATTTTTCATATCTTCCGTTAAATCACTTTTTGATTTTAAATCTTCTATTATAAAATCAATTTCTTTTTGAGCCTGTTCTTGAATTTCTTTTAAATGTTTGTTTAATTCTTTATTCATAAATAATATAGTGTATTCTGCTTTTTTATGTTTCTTCAAATAATTTAATCTTAATAATCCATATTTATTTAATGTGATTTTTTCTTCTGGCTCTAAATATAAATTAGGCATATAATAATCTCCGACTAATGTATAACTTATTCCTGTCTTTTCATCTACAATTTCTTTTTTCAATTCTTTACTATTCATAACAAACCTCCTAATTATTTTATTACTAATCTTAATTTTACAACTGGATTCTTCTCTGCTAAGAAAACCTTTTTAATTTCAATACTTTCTGGAAATATAGGCGATTTATTCTTACCGTTCTGGAATGTTACTTCGGTGTGTACTGTTGATTTACTTACTCCAAACTTTTTTGCAGCACCTCTTACAGTATCTTTACTATCTATAATATAGTGCGCTAGATTTATTGCACGTTCTTCTATATACATTTTCTCCAATTCCTAAAACCCCCTATAAAACTATGTTTTGTTACATTGTATTCTTATAGGAAGTACAATAGAACCAAAATACATATTTCGACATAAAATATAATGAACGACTAGTTGAAGTAGGGGTGAGGTTAAAATTGAATGATATAAAAAAAGGAGATATTGTAGCGAGAAAATCGCATAATAAAGATATAATTTTTGTAGTTGATTTAGTAATAAATAACCAAATAGCAATATTATCCGGAATTACAACAAGATTAAAAGCGGATAGTGATTTAGAAGATTTAGAAAAAGTTGACAAAGAACAAGTTATAAACACATATAAGAAAATGGTAGCAAGACTAGATGATAAAATAAATAAAAGACCCAAAATGCAATATGGACTATTAAAAAGGAGTAATAAAATAACATATACAGGTAGAATTTTACATTTAGATGGAGATAAAAGATATAGTGAAAAATCTAGCATGTATTACAAAAAAATGGGATTAACAGCGATAGTAAAAAATATTTCAGAAAGTAAACAAGTAGTTATGGCAAATGAACTTATAAGTAGATATAATCCTGATATTGTCGTAATAACAGGTCACGATCGGTATGATAAAGTCGGGAAAAAATTATGAAGATATATATAATTACAGAAATTCAAGGTACTTTGCTCAAACTGTAAGAAATATAAGAAAAAGTAATAAGAATAAAGACTTAGTTATTTTTGCAGGTGCTTGCCAAAGCTATTATGAAGCTCTAATAGCAGAAGGGGCTAATTTTGCTTCATCTCCTGCAAGAATTTTAATAGATTTTATAGATCCTCTTATAGTAGCAGAAAGGGTTGCAACTACTGATTCTAACCTATACTTAACAATACATGATATAGAAAAAGATTTAAGAGACGGGGAAAGAGGAATAAATGGTATTGGTGCAAGTCGGAAAGAAAAAAACTTTAATAATGTAATAATTGATTTTTTTAATCTGTTGTGTTAGCATATATTAGAACTAATAAAGAGTAGGAGATAATAAAAAATGAACACAGAAGACGTAAATGAAGCAATAACCGAAAAAAATAAAGATACAAAAGAAATACTAAAAAAAGTAGGGAAGGTATTTTTAATAATATTATTTAACATAATATTTCCATATATAATATACACAGTGTCAAACATTAATAATGAAAACTTTTTCGTATTTAGAGAGATAAGACAAAAAGCTGGTTTTTATTTAAGTTTTGCATTTTTTTATGAACTGGTAATTATATATGGATTTTACTTCTTCTTTAAAGCAATTCTTAAGAAAAGTTTAAGGGCAAATATTGCCATAGCTGTGCTGTTTAATTTAATTTCTATAATATCGTATTACAAATTACAAGTTGTTGAAAAACCATTTTTACCAGAAGATATATTACTAATAGGAAGTGCTTTTAAAATTGCGAGTTATGGTAACTTACAAATAGAGCCAGTATTACTTTTGCAAGTATTTTTAACAATTATTCTTTTAGTAATTCAAGGACTAATCACATGGTATACTAAGTATGAAAAATACCATAAAAAGCTAACAAGAGCCATAGTAGGCACTATTACAGCAATAATACTTTTAATAGCTTGCTTAAGAAATTGGTCAAATATGCGTTTATTTAATGAAGATGATTATAACTATAACTTAGATCATTATCATTATGGTGCAACTGTAAACTTTTGCAAAAATATATACAAATTAATAGAGAAAGAAGAATTAGACATATATAGTGAAGATAGATTAAATCAGATAAAAGAAGAAGCAATGAAGTTAGATAGTAATAGTTCAGAAGGAGAAAATCCTAATATTATTGTTATCATGGCAGAATCATTTACAGATATAACAAAAGTAAATGGAATTGAATTTAATCAAGATCCACTATCAAATTATAGAGAGCTAGAAAAGGAAGGAACTACGGGAACCGCAACAGTAAGTATATATGGAGGAGAAACTTCAATGTCTGAATTTGAATATTTAACAGCAAGCACTGCTAAATTTATACCAGACAAGAAGTATCCATATTCTCAAGCAATGAAGGGAGATACATTATCTATAGTAACAACTCTAAAAAAAGAAGGTTACTACACAACTTCGATACACCCTAATACAGGAGGATTTTATAACAGAGAAAATGCATATAAGCATTTAGGATTTGACAATAGCATTTTTATTAATGATATGCAGAATATAGATAATTACTATGGTGAAAATGTATCAGATATGGACGTGGCAGAAGAAATAGTAAAACAATACGAAGAAAGTCCATCTGGCAAAAAATTTATATTTACAGTAACAATGGAAGCACACATGCCATTTACGAGTGATAAATATCCTGAAAATGATATTGAATTAGTATCTAATGAATATAACCTTTCAGAAAAAGATATAGGAGAAATAGAGATATATACAAAAAGTTTATATAATTTTGATAAATCCTTAAAATATTTAACAGATTATTTTAAAGAAAAAGATGAAGAAGTAATGGTGTTAGTGTTTGGAGACCATTTGCCAGCACTTAATACATTATATGAAGAAGCATACGGAGATGGAATAGAAAAATATATGCCAACATATTTAGTATGGACAAATTATGATGCAACTATTAATATAGAAAACAATATATCCTTAGCAGGATTATCAATGAGAATTCTAGAAAATGCAAATATAGAGATGCCTTGGTACTATAAAAGCATATCAGAATTTTATAAAGAATATCCAGTTTTTGAAAAACGATTTATAATCGACAAATATGGAAATGTAGTAGATAATGAAACAAGAAATGAATTAATAGACAATTACCATATAATACAATTCGATATTTTAAGCGAAAAAAACATAAAATTAGACTAAAAGACTATTTTATTACAAAAGTATTACAAAAATGTAATATATTTGTAACAATACACAAATAAAGTAACAAAGTCTTAGAGCACCAATAGATACAAGCCACAAAACAATCACCGATTACTTTGACTAAAACCTTAATTTATGATATTATTTGACAAGAAATTAAAAAGTAGGTGATTAAATGATTTGCCAAAAGGATATTACAAACTTAAAAACAGATATTGATGAAAAAGTTGGACAAAAGATAATTGTTAAAGGATCTTTAGGAAGGAGTAAATCGTTTTCAAAAGAAGCTACTATAGAAAAAGCTTATCCAAATTTATTTGTGATAAAGTTTGAAGAAAACAATAGAAATGTAAGTTATAGTTATACAGATATATTAACTAGAACTATAGAAGTTGACGTATTTGATGGAAATGGGTATAGCCCATTAATACCAAGAGTACCAGCAGTAGAAGTGTAATAAATATTTATATAAAAATTCCTAGAAATAGGAATTTTTTTTATGCTCGTAAATATACATGTAATAATTAAAATTTAAGGAGGGGTATTAATGGTGGTAGAAACTACAAGGGACAACATATCGGTTAATCATATTATAGGGCAAAAGACTGAAAATTTTATGGTTCAAAGTGATAGTATAATTCCAGATATAAAGCCAGATATAATAAATGATATATTTACAAGTGGCACAGTATGTATTTACAAAAAGGAAATAAGCGACGGAAAAATAAGAATAGATGGAGGAGTAAATACATATATAGTGTATCAAGCAGATGAAGAAACCAGCAGTACAAGAGTATTAAATGTTAATTTAGATTTTACTCAAATGATAGATATGGAAGATGCTAAAGAGAATATGAATTTAGATACAAAAGTTACATTAAAAAACATAGAGTGCAAAGTAATAAATGGAAGAAAAATAAATGTAAAAGCATTTTTAGAAGCAGATATTAAAATTAGCTCAAATGAAGAAATAGACATAATAAATGGAGTAAACTTAAAAGGAGTACAAACACTAAATAAAAGCTTAAATGTAAATTCTTTAGTAGGAAGAGGAACAGTAAAAACTTATGCAAAAGATACATTGGTAATAGATAATATAGACAATTTATCAGAAATAATGAAAGTAGATTTAGATATATTAAACAAAGATATAAAGGTAAGTTATAACAAAGTACTAGCAAAAACAGACCTAAATGTAAAAATTTTATATCTTACAGATGATAGTAGAATAAACTCTGTAGAAAGTACAATACCAGTAATGAGCTTTATAGACATAGAAAATGTTACAGAAGATGATTTATATAATACAGGATATGAAATAAAAAATATTGTAATAAAACCAAATAATGTTGAAGAACATTCAATATATGTAGAAGTAGAATTAGAAGTATCTTGTGAAGTATATAAAAACCAAGAATTAAATCTTATACAGGATTTATACAGCCCAAGAACCAACTTATTATTTACTCAAAAACAAATAAATGTAATGGAAAAAAGAGAAAATAGAAGTAGCACATATAATATAAGAGAAAAACAGCTTATACCAGAAATTGGAGGAAATAAGATACATGATGCAGAAGTAGAAATAAATATAAATAAACAAACAATATTAAATGATAGAATATTATTTGAAGGAGAAGCAAACTTAAATTATATATTCAATGAAGGAAGTGAGATAAATACTAAGAAAACAGTAATACCTTTTAACTTTAACATGGACTTTGAAGGAGTTAATACAAATTCTAATATAGAAACAAATGCAGAAGTAGTAAGTAAGGAATTTGTAATAATGTCGGCAGGAGAAATTGAAGTTAAATTAGACATAAATTTTAATGTAACTGCTACAAATACTGTAGGAATAAATATAATAGATGATATAACAGAGGAAGAAAATAGGGGAGATAATACCTGTAGTTTAGTTATATACTATGCAAAAGAAGGAGATACAATTTGGAAAATAGCTAAGGCTTTTAAAAGTACTGTTGATGAAATTGTAAGGATTAATGGAATAGAAAATGAAAATAAACTAAACATAGGTCAGCAGTTATTTATTCCTAGATATAATGGATAAAATATTCAGTAGAAATAGAATAAAATTACCAAAATTAAATAAAATCATGTATAACAAAAATACTGGTAAGCTTTTAACAATAATCGCAATACTTTTAATTGCGATTATTGTATTTAAGATAGCAGTAAATAGTACAATTCCAATAATAGATGAACAATGTAGAACAATGGCAAAATCTATAGCAACTAAAATTTCAAATGAACAAGCAACTAAAGTAATGGCTGATTATGATTATGATGATTTTTGCATGGTAGAAAAGGATGAAGAAGGCAATATAAAACTTATTAGTACTAATATGATAACAATAAATAGAATAATATCAGACATACCAATTTTAATCCAAGAGGAACTAGAAAAAGAAGAAAATAATACATTTACATTAAAACTTCGGAAGCTTTACAGGAAGTAAATATTTTGCAGGCTTAGGGCCAGACATAAAAATAAAAATGATGACAGATGGCACAGTAGAAACAGATTTAAAATCAGAATTTAAAGAGGCTGGAATAAATCAAACTTTACATAGAATATATTTAGAGGTAAAGTGTAATGTAAATATCTTAACACCATATAGCACAATAAAAGAAACGATAGTAAATCAAGTACTTTTAGTAGAAGGTGTAATAATAGGTAATATACCTGACACATATTATAATTTAGAAGGTTTAAATGATGAACAAAATATGGAATTAATTAATTAGAAATATGTACTTTTTTAAATGGTAATGATATAATTCCTAAATAGGAGAAATATATGATAAGAAAATTTGAAGAAAATGATATTGATTTGGTTATACAAATTTGGAAAAACGAAAATATTAAGGCACATAAATTTATCTCAAAGGAGTATTGGGAAAATAATTATGAATATGTAAAAGAAATTTTGCCAACTGCAGAAATATATGTTTACATTTTAGAAGATAAAATTGCAGGATTTATAGGAATAAACAATAAATATATTGAAGGAATTTTTGTAGATAGCAGTAATCATAGAAAAGGTATAGGAAAAGCTTTATTAAATAAGGTAAAAGAAAATAGGGATAGTTTAATGCTTAATGTGTATCAAAAAAATACAGGCGCTATAAGCTTCTATAAAAATAATGGTTTTGTAATCATAAGTGAAAATAAGGATAAAGATACAAACGAAATAGAATATACCATGAGTTGGAATAAACAATAGAACTAAATAAGAAATATAGAAAGGAAATAAAAAATGATAAATTTAAGTCAAGCAAAAGAAGAATTTGAAAAATATGTTAAACCTTATGGAAGAGATAATGTGAAAATATGTAGAAAAATAGAACATTCATATAGAGTAATAGAAGTAGCTAAACAAATTGCTAAAACTTTAAAATTAGAGGAAGAAGATTTGGAACTTGCAAAACTTATTGGACTGTTACATGATATTGGTAGATTTGAGCAAATAAGGATATATGATACATTTAGTGATAAGGATAGTATAGACCATGCTGATTTAGGTGTAAAAATTCTATTTGAAGATGGATTAATACGAAAATTTATAGAAGATGATAAATATGATAATATAATATATAAAGCAATAAAAAATCATAATAAATACGCAATAGAAGATGGGCTAGATGAAAAAGAACTACTTCATGCTAAAATAATAAGAGATGCAGATAAAACTGATATATATGAAGTGTATATTAGAGATATAGAATCAAATGAAAATGCTATATTTAATTATGATAATATATCTAAAGAAAAGATTAGCGATAAAGTTTTAGAAGCGGTTAAAGAACATAAACTAGTAGATAGATATTATACAGTAAATGAAGCGGATAGATATGTAGCAGCTTTAGCATTTATATTCGATTTTAACTTTAAAAAAGGATTGGAACTGGTTAAAGAGAGAAAGTATATAACTAAGTTAATAAATAGAGTTAGAACAGAAAATAATGAAGAAGAAATGGAGGTAATAGAGAGGAATATATTAGAATATTTTAAAGAAAAAAATATATAAAAATAGAAGTAGATATAATGAAATTTAAATAAAAATAATATATAAATGAAAAGGGGAAGAAATATGATTTGTAATAAATGCGGTAATGAAATAAAAGAAAATGAGAATTTTTGTAGTAAATGTGGAAATAAAATTGAAAGGCAAAAAAGTAAATTAAATGATGAAACTAAATCTGATAACAAAGAGAAAAAAGGTAAAAGAAAAATAATTATACTAGGTATAATTATACTAGTGGTTATAATAATTGTATTAGCATATATTCTCATTACAAATAGTATAAATAAAAATAATTCAGAATCACAAGATGATGGATTCAAGCAAATTGGTAGTAATGGTAGTCAAATAACTAATCTTAGTTTTTCTAGTATGAAATCAGAAAATGAAGAACTAGCTTTAACTGATGAACAAAGGACAGTTTTAGACTATTTTGATAATGATTATTTTGAATATGGTACTGATTATGATTGCGAAGATTTACAAAGATATCCAACTGTATTTGAAAATTCTAAAATAAAAATGGGTATTGGAATAATCAAAATAATAAAATCGACAGATGATGAATTTGTTGCTTTAGCTCAAGCAAGATTTGATGTTGGACCAATACCTACCATGCAAGAAGTAGAAGATGGGACATATGAAGAAGTCGTAGTATTAAAATGTAATCAATTAGAAGATAGATTTGTAGAGGGAGAAGTAGGGACATTTTATGGAAGATATGATACTGTAGAAACCTACGAAATAGATGGAAAAAGTTATAGTGTACCAACTATAACTGCTAGCAAGGTTATAAAAGGATATGAAAGATATAGTTTAGAAGACATAACAACTGTAGCAAAATATGTATTTGGAAATGACATAAAAATAAGAGAGGCTGTCTATGGTGTTGATACTTATGATCCTGAATATACAGAATATGTTGTAACATTAGATGACCAATCAAATGCAAATTTTAAATCATTTATATTGAATTCAGGAATAGGCTCAATTAGGTATAGTGAAAATGATAATCATCTTACTGGATCAGTTTCTAAAAGACTATATATATCTGCAGATTTTGAACACTATATAGTAAGAACAGAGGATACAGAACTTAAACATATTTATATAGAATATTTTAATAGGAATTTAACTAAAGTTTGGAGTAGAGAATTTGATTATATGGAAAGCTCTGCACTTATAGATTATACAGCAAATGAGTTAGCACTACAAATAGACAATGACCTATACTTAATTGATTTAGAAACTGGAAATAATGTAATAGACCCAGTACTTGTGGGAGAAAAAATTAAAATGGTAATGCTAGAAGATTCAATATTATTAATTGGAAATCAATCTAAAGATACAATAATGAGAGTAGACTATAGCGGAAATGTTATACAAAAAGCAAGTATTGAATCTGAAATTGAAGAGTTTACAAGTGCAAGTACACAAATAGTTAATGGAAAAATAGTTATACATTTAGATTCATATATTACTGGATATACTGGAAGTACTGACTCTGCTTTATATGCTAGTTATGAAGTAACAGGAGGATCAAAATATGTTGTACTAAATAAAGATGGAACAATAGAATTTACAACAAGTGATGATATTTATACATATACATATTAGAAAAGAAGAGTAAAATAAATAATTAAAGTAAAAAAGTAGAATGAAAGAAAAGAAGAAAGAAAATAAAAAAGGAAAAATTAAAAAGTAAAATAAAAATAAACTCGGAAGTTTTAAATCTTCCGAGTTTTGATATATTTTGCATGAAAAATATTATCTCTTACTAAATTGTGGTGCTTTTCTAGCTTTCTTAAGACCGTATTTCTTTCTTTCTTTCATACGTGGGTCTCTTGTTAAGAAGCCAGCAGCTTTTAATGTAGGTCTATATTCAGAATTTGCTTCTAATAATGCTCTTGCAATACCTAAACGAATTGCACCAGCTTGACCTGTAAATCCGCCACCTTGTACTTTACAAATAACGTCATATTTATCAACAGTATTAGTAACTGTTAAAGGTTGTTTAACTATAACCTTTAATGTTTCTTGACCTAAATATTCATCTATACTAACTCCGTTTATTGTAATTGTTCCTTTTCCTTCTACTAATCTAACTCTAGCTATAGAGCTTTTTCTTCTACCTGTACCATAAAACATTATTTTATCTGCTTTTGCTTTAGGCATTTTACATATCCTCCTTTAATCTAAAAATTCCAAACTTCAGGTTTTTGAGCAGCATTTTCATGCTCTTCTCCTGCATATACTCTTAATTTTTTAAGCATTTGTCTTCCTAAACTATTATGTGGTAGCATACCTTTTACAGCACGCATCATCATTTGCTCAGGACTCTTATTTAATAAATCTCTTGCTGTAGTTTCTTTTAAACCACCAATGTATCCAGAATGATTTCTGTATATTTTTTGGTCTAATTTCTTTCCTGTTAAAACTACTTTGCTTGCGTTTAATATAATAACATGATCTCCAGTATCTAAGTTTGGAGTATAAGTTGGTTTATGTTTTCCTCTTAGTAATTTAGCAGCTTCTGTAGCAACTCTACCTAGAGGTTTTTCTGCTGCATCAATTATGTACCATTTTCTTTCAATTTCACTTTTTTTAACACTGTATGTTGTATTATTCATGGTAATATGTATCCTCCATTTCATAAAATAAATTTTAAATATATATGAAACCATAGTAAAATGCTACCGGGGAGAAGCAGTTTACATAGTCATATTTAAATAATAATGCTATAATATTTTATAACAAAAAGTAGAAAATGTCAAGAATATTTTAACATTTTGCTTGACAAAAGAGAAAAAATATAGTATTATATTAAAGTCAAACAAAGAAGAAGCAATCCACTTCTCACCTTAACTATATTAGAAAAAGGTTGAAAAATAGAATAAACTGTGAATAACTAATACTAAAAATTAGTTATAACTGTAAATATTGTGGGTTGGTTTGTCTTTTGCAAATCAATTTTTTTGTGCAATTTAGCACGCAAAATTTTGGAGGTGTTTTATATAAAACAAGAATTACCTATTAATGAACAAATAAGAGCAAGAGAAGTTCAAGTAATTGATGAACAAGGAGAAAAAAGAGGAGTAATGAAACTAGATGAGGCTTTAGATTTAGCTTACGAAAAGAAATTAGATTTAGTATTAGTTGCACCAAATGCACAGCCACCAGTTTGTAAAATAATGAACTATGGAAAATACAAATTCGAACAAACTAAAAGAGAAAAAGAAGCCAAGAAAAAGCAAAAGGTGTTAGAAGTAAAAGAGATAAGAATAACACCAAACATAGAACAACATGACTTCGAATTTAAAGTGAAAAATGCAAGAAAATTTATTGAAGATGGAAACAAAGTAAAAATAACAGTTAGATTCAGAGGAAGAGAATTAAACTATGTAAAACTTGGAGAAGACAATTTAAATAAATTTATCGAGGCATTATCGGATATAGCAAGTCCAGAAAAGAAGGCAGTCCTTGAAGGAAAGAATATGTTTATCATATTAGCAAAAAAAGCCGAAAGTAAATAATAATCAATAATTTAAGTTAAATTATATATTAATACTATTTAATATATTTAAAATAAAAATCACAAGGAGGAATAAACTATGCCAAAATTAAAAACAAACAAAGCAGCAAAGAAAAGATATTCATATACTGCTACAGGAAAAGTAAAAAGAACAAAATCAAATAGAAGACATCTATTATCAAACAAAACTTCAAGAGCTAAATCAAGAGGAAAAGTTATGGATGCTTATGCAGATAAAACATGTGAAGCAGGTATTAAGAAAATGTTACCTTATGGTAACTAGAATTTAAGAAATAAGAATTTAAGGAAGGTGAAAATAAAAAATGGCAAGAGTAAAAACAGCAATAATTACACGTAAAAAACATAAAAAAATATTAAAAAGAGCAAAAGGATACTATGGTGCAAAACATTATAGATTTAGAATGGCTAAACAAGCTGTTATGAAATCAGGAATGTATGCATACGTAGGTAGAAAAGATAGGAAAAGTAATTTTAGAAAATTATGGATAGCAAGAATAAATGCTGCAGCAAGAATGAATGGATTAACATATAGTAAATTAATAGCAGGACTTAAAAAAGCTAATGTTGTAATAAATAGAAAAATGTTAGCAGACCTTGCAATAACAGATCCAAAAGCTTTTACAGAATTAACAGAAGTTGCTAAAAAAGCATAAATAGAAAAGTACCGTGCCGTGGACAAAGGGGACTACTTCCATTTGTCCACGCTTTTTTTGTATATATTGTATATATAAAAAAATATTGTAAATAAAATAATCTAATGATAAAATATTATTCAGTAAAAACTATTATATACAAAATATATGGAGGAAAATATGAGAATAGGAATAGATATAGATGGGGTATTAACAGACTTAGCGAGATTTGTTTCGGATTATGGAATTAAATTTTGTCATGAAAATAATATTGAATATAAAATAAAAGATGATTCATATTACGAATCAGAAGCACTAGGCATTTCTCTTGAAAATGCAGAAAAGTTTTGGAATAAGTATCTTCCATATTATGCAACAGAATATGAGCCAAGAAAATTTGCATCAGAAGTAATAAAAAAACTAAGAGAAAATAATGAAATATATATAATAACAGCAAGAAATGAGGAAGGCCTTCCTAAAGAAGTTTATGGAAAAATGCAAGAATTAGTAAGAAATTGGCTTGAAAAGAACCATATAGAATATGATAAATTAATATTCACAGTAGGAAGTAAATTACCATATTGTTTGGAAAATAATATAGATATAATGGTAGAAGACTCACCAAGAAATTTAACAGAAATATCGACTAAAATACCAGTATTATGTTTTGACAATCCATATAATAAAAATGTAGAGGGAGGAAACATAACAAGAGTATACAGCTGGTATGATATTCTGCATAAAATTTAAGTTCTTATATGTTACATTGTTCAAAAAAAGCGTGGACAAAATGGTGTGTCCCCTTTGTCCACGGTATATTATTGCTTCTTTATTTTTGGCTTTGCTATTAAAGAGGCAAGGTATCCAAAGAATATTGCAGCTGCTATTCCACCAGCAGATGCTTTTACTCCTCCTATAAATGCACCCAGTAAGCCGGAATTTTGGGCTTCTGTTATTGCACCTTTGGCTAAATTAGCACCAAAACCGAGTAGTGGAACTGTAGCACCACAACCAGCAAAATCTATTACATATTGGTATATGCCGGATAGCACCTAAAATTACACCTGTTGTAACGAAAATAACTAATATTCTAGCTGAAGTAAGTTTTGTTTTATCTATTAATATTTGCCCTATAATACATATTAAACCACCAACAACAAAGCATCTTAAAAGTTGCATCCAATCAATACTTTGAAAAAAATCCATAATTTTATTTCCTTATATATTAAATATTTAGGTTTTTTAAGGAATACCCATAAACCTTATACAATTTTTAGCTATCTAAATTTTCAATAGCAACAGCATGCGCTATTCCAGGAATACTTTCTCCTTGTTGAGAACTGGTTGAATTCATTAAAGCACCAGTAGCAATAAGAAGTATTTTATTAATTTTCTTTTCTTTAAGCATTTGATAAAAATATCCAGAAAAAACTGAAGCTATACAAGCGCATCCACTTCCGCCAGAATGAGTATCTTGTTTTTCTTTATCAAATATTAATACACCACAGTCGTCATAATTATTTTTAATATTATATCCTTTTGTTTCAGCAAGTTCTGCTAGTATTTCTTTTCCAACATATCCTAAATCTCCTGTAATAATTGCGTCATAATAGCTTGGCTTTCTACCAGTATCCTTAAAATGAGTTACTAATGTATCTAAAGCAGCAGGTGCCATTGCAGCCCCCATATTATTTGCATCTTTAACTCCCATATCTATAATTTTACCAGGTGTAACATGTGTTATTCGAGGGCATGGTCTGCCAAGGTTATTATTTGAAAGCATTGCAGCACCAGAGCCTGTAACTGTCCATTGTGCAGACTGTGGTCTTTGGTTTCCGAGCTCTAAAGGAAATCTAAACTGTTTTTCTGCACTACAAAAATGACTAGAAGTAGCACATATTACATTTTTAGCAGCACCTGAATCAACAAATATACTACCTAAACATAATCCTTCTACAAAAGTAGAGCAAGCACCAAATATCCCAAAGAAAGGAATATTTGTTTCTCGTAAACCGAAGCATGAAGAAATACACTGATTTAATAAATCACCTGCAAAACAATAATCAATATCACTACTTGCTATACCAGATTTTGCAACTAAGGCAGTTACATTTTCTTTAATAATTTTACTTTCTGCTTTCTCCCAAGTCTTTTCTCCCCAGAACTCATCTTCTAAACATTGGTCAAAATATTTGGCAAGAGGACCTTCTGCCTCTTTAGGTCCAACTATAGAAGAAGTTTCTAATATATATGGACAAAAGTCTAGTTTAATAGTTTGTAATCCAATTTTTTTCATAATTTCCTCCTACTATACAAAAAATGTAGCAATAATACCAACAATAACAGATGCGGAAATACCAAATACTAAAACAGGTCCTGCAACAGTAAACATTTTTCCGCCAACACCCATTACATATCCTTCAGATTTGTATTCTATAGCGGGAGATACAATTGAGTTTGCAAATCCCGTTATTGGTACTAAAGAACCTGCACCGGCAAATTTACCTATTTTATTAAAAATATTAAGTCCTGTTAAAAATGCAGCAATGCCTATTAGAATTATAGAGACAACAGTTGAAGAGCTTGTAGAATCAAGACCTTTGTACTGGCAGAAATCAAATATTATCTGTCCTATAGAGCATATTAAGCCGCCAACCCAAAAAGCATTAAAACAATTTTTTAAAATAGGGGAATTGGGAGATTTTTTATCTACATAATCTAAATACTCCTTTTTTGTATCTATACTTTTCATAATACCTCCTAGTCTCTATCTCTATCGATAACGAAAGATAAGTCTAAATCTACATAATATTGAATTAACTTACGTCCATCAATCTTAGCTCTTTGATCTATAACTCTTACTGAAGATAAATAGTCTATTGTTTTAGAAGCTTCATTTACAGCCTGTACAACTGCATCTTTCCACGATACGTTAGATGTTCCTGTAATACTTAAATGTTTTTCTATACCCAATTAAAATCAACCTCCAATTTATATATAGTTTCATTTATATATTTTCCAATAATTTTCAAAATATACAAAAATTTATTAAATAAAAATATACCCAAATAGCGTATGTGAAAAAAATTAGATTTGGTATATAAATTAAATGTAAATTGTAAAAAAATGTATAAAAATACAAAAAACGAAAGTTGTAGAATTAAAGAATACACAATATAAACCAGAATATGCTGGAAAATTAAATTTTTGCTTATATATTGCCAAAAGATATTATGGAAGCATTGCAAACAGAAGAAGACTTAAATTTGCATATAGATATAAAGGAAAATGAAGAAGGTAATTAAAGATGAAATTGGCCAGACGCGTCTGACCAATTTCGTCTAGAGTGAAATGGAAGAAAAATTGAATAGATTTAAATTTTGCAACTGTGGTTGCAAAAATATAAGTAGAGAATCGTTTTAGATTAAAAATATCTAAGGCGATTTTTTTATGGAAATTTTTTATCTACATCAAAAAAGATATAAAGTTATACCAAAAACAATTTAAAAAGGCTAAAAATTGAAAATGAAGCGAATAAACGGAAGAAGGTGAGGGAATGTCTAACTTAAATTTAAAAGGTGTATGGATACCAATAGAAATATTAACAGATAATAAGTTAAGTGATAAAGAAAAGTATATATATGCAATAATTTTATTGCGTTAGCAACAAGGTTCTGGGGTACCCACTAGCAATCTTTGATTGCTTTAGGGAGTCAGGTTCTTATATTTAAGCAAAGAAAACAATTATTGTTATCTAACTAATAAATCTATAAGTGAACTATTAAATATATCAATAACACAAGTATCAAAATTAATAAATTCATTAAAAGATAAGAGTTATATTAACATTGAATTGATTTACAAAGAAAATAGCAAACAAATAGAACTGAGAAAACTAATACCAATAGTAAAAAAATAATGATACCTATTTAACAAGAGTTTAAGGATAATAAATATAGAATATATAATAACATCTGACAAAGAGTTTTTTGAAAGAATAGGAGAAAAAGAAACAAATACTTTTATAGATCCAGAAAAACAAATTAAACACGAAGAAAGAGAAAAAGAGTGGGATTTGGAAAGATAAAAATTCCCAAATATATTGAAAAAAATTTATATAAATGATAATATAAAATTGGAGATATACAAATGGAAAATATAAAGATAGAAGAAAAAAATAAAAAAAGAATACAAAAGTTTATAAAACAAGAAATAGGTTTTTATGGCTATGAGCAAGATATAGAACTATTAGAACAAAATGGACAATTAACAGAAGAATTAGCAAGAAAAGTATTTACAGGAATTATGAATGAGGCATATAGAACTAGAACAATGCTAGAGCCAGAAGAAGATAGTGAATTTAGGGAAGAAATTGAAGAAGCATTTGCTAGATATGATAAAATTCCTAAACCAAAACATTTAGAAGAATATGGATTTTATGATGGTGTATATAACCATATGGAATTAGACGATATATATTCTAATATGCAAATTGCTTTTGAGTTAAGAGAATTAGACAATAAATATTATGGATGTAGAGATTTAAGAAATATTGCAGAAACAGTAATAAATTCTATTGATGGAATAGAAAAATATCAAATTGAATTGCAACCAGAGGCAAAAGAAGAGTTACAAAGAATACAGGAAGAATTGAGAACTTTATTAAGTGCAGAAAAAACAGACATTCAAGGTATCCAAGAAAGAATAGAATTATATAATGGACATGCTACAAAGATATGGAATGATTATTTGACAGGTATAGATGATGCTCAAAATAGTCAATATAGGTGGGTTATTCATAACTTAACAAAAGGAGAATTAGAGGGCGATTTTAGAAACAAATATATGTCTACATCACTTATGACTAATAATGCAATGGGAAGATATGGCAACTCTGATTATGGACTAATAATAAAACCAAAACATATTATCTGTGCAAGTTATAGAGATACATATACACTTAATACAAGAGATGATGAAGAAAATTTATTTAATATTAGACCACCTCTTATGTTACCACAAGAAATAGAAGATATTTGCATACAGCAAACTATTGAAGAAAATGGGGAAATGTTAAATTATGAAACAACACCTATTTATTCAGAACTTGTTGTTGATGAATTTGAAATTGAGGGAGTTTACTACATAAGTTATGGAGAACATGAACTAGCAAAAGATTATGAAAGAGCAAAAAAGGTAGCAGATGAAAGAGGGTTACCTTTAATAGAAAGAGATATTAGTAAGTATAGAGCAGAACATGGACTTGAGCCAATGACAGACAAAGCCAAAATGAATTTATGCAGAAATATATTGTGGAAAAGCTGTGTAGGAGATAGAGAATTAGAACAAGCATATAGTCAATTTGCTAATGGATTTATAAAAAGTAATTTTAAAGAGTTTTATGAAAAGTTTATGCAATTAAAGGAAAATCCAGAATTTTCTAAAAAAGATATATTGAGAGCTTTTGCAGATGTTGCAAGAGGAGATATAGATTTTGGAAAAATATCACAAAAGATAGATGAAATGTATTTAAGTGAAGAACAAAAAGAAACCATACAAGCTATGCAAGAATATGGATTAACAGATATACAAGATGTGCAAACTTTACAGCGAAGATTAGAAGATTTAGTTTCGAAAGGAATATTTTTAGGTGCAGATAAAGCTAGTGAAAAAAAGGTAGCAGAATTTGAAAAAATGAAACAAATTATACCTAGATTTGAAGAATTTAAAAATGTATATTTACAATTAAGACAAGCAGGATTAGAAGATGAATTATATAAAGGTATAGATTTAAGCAATATAAGTTATTCAGAATTATTGGAAAGAGCAACAAAAATATTGGAAGAAAAATCAAAAACAGATGAAATACAACCAGATATTAGTGATGAAAGTGTAATAGTAACAGGAGAAGAAGAAAGTATTATACAACCATCTGAAGAAACAGCAACAGAAGTACAAGAAATAGCAGGTGGTGGGGCAAGAATAAATGAATTTGGAGAATTTATAAGAGAAAATAATACAGGTGCAAGTGCAATACAAGACTCACATATTGGTGCTGATATAATACAAAGAATATCAACAAGTAAGAAACTTGAACAACCACAACAAATTCAAGAAATACAATCAACAAATATGTGGAAAAATAGATTTCAAAATTGGTATAGTGCAATAGATAGAGTTTCGCAAAATTCAAAAGGTAAATTTTTAAAAATGAAAGCAGATATAGTAAAAGCAATTAGTAATAAAATTAAAGAAAGAACTAATGGAAAAGAAAATCATAGACAAGATGAACAAGAGAAATAAAGTGAGGATTAGATAAAGATGAAGAGTAAAAAAGAAATTGAAGATTATCTAGGTATGAAAATAGAGCCATATTATACAACAGAAGTAGAGTCTATTTATGGTGAGGAACAAATTGCTTATGATAGGTATGTTCTTGGACAAAGAATACCTGCAAATTATAGAATAAAAGGAGAATATTTGCCAGAAAGAACAAAAGAAGCTTTGAAAAAATTAATAAAAGAATCAGTGGAAAAAAAGGATATGGAAACAGCATCGACTTGTCATTCTATTTTAAGTAAGTACACAAGTAATGCTTTAGAGGGACTTAATGCGAATCAAATTTCTGAATTAATTCAATATGAACGAGATGAAGAACAAAAATTAAATGAAAAAAATGAAGAAGGTAGAAAAAATTGGCATGAATTTCAATCGAAAAGGAAAGCTGAGCAAGAGGCAAAGGAAAGAGCAGAAGAACAGGCAAGATTGAAAGCTGAGCAAGAGGCAAAAGAAAGGGCAGAAGAACAGGCAAGATTGAAAGCTGAGCAAGAGGCAAAAGAAAGAGCAGAAGAACAGACAAGATTGGAAGCTGAGCAAGAGGCAAAAGAAAGAGCAGAAGAACAGGCAAGATTGAAAGCTGAGCAAGAGGCAAAAGAAAGAGCAGAAGAACAGGCAAGATTGGAAGCTGAGCAAGAGGCAAAAGAAAGAGCAGAAGAACAGGCAAGATTGAAAGCTGAACAAGAAGAAAAAGAAAGACAAGCTTCAATAAAAAAAGATATTGCAGAATATGAACAATATGAAGAGTTAATTAGTAGAAAACCAGAATTAGATAAATTATTAGAAGAATTAAAATATGAAGATTTTTCGACAGCAGTATATGGACATACATCTGAAAGAATGGGAAATTTATTAAATGATTTAAAAAAGTTACCAGAAGATGAAAGAAAGATTATATTACAACAATACAACAAATTTTCAAATTTGACTATCGATGAACAAGGTCAAATTACTAAAGATGGAATTGTACAAGACAACATACAACTAGAAATAAAAGATGGTGAACAGGAAAGTACAAAAGCAGAACAAGTTATGACAGAAACAATAGAAGATGAGCCAAGTGTAGCAGGAAAAACAATAGAAGATACAACAGCAACAGGAACAAATATAGATATTGATAGTGCAAGTATGATGGAAGCACATTTAGAATATATGAGAAATCATCAAACACAACAAACATCACAAGTTGTTGAAGATTATTGGAATGAAATTCATTCGAAACAAGCAAAAGTTTATGAACAACCACAGCCAGAGAAAATAAGACCAAGAGAAAAAAGTATAAAAGATGAAGTGGGAGATGAATTAAGAAAAACAGAACAACATACACAAAAACAAGATAATCCATCAGTAGATTTATGGATGAATAGATTTAATGGGTGGTATAGTGCAATAGATAGAGTTTCGCAAAATGTTAAAAATAAATTTGTGAAAATGAAATCTGATATTATAAAAGCTATTAGTGAAAGACTAAAAGAAAAGACTAACGATAGACAAGTGAATACACAAGAACAAGATACGAATGAAAGGTAGGTAATTCATTTGAAACAAGAATATAAAGAGGCTTTTACAGAAGTAAATGAAATAATAAAAATGATGCCAGATGAATTGGTTAATAAAATTCCTAGTAAATTTAGAGAAATGATAGAAGATGAGAGAGATAAAGAATATAATCCTAATATACAAGAACCATTAGAAAAATGTAAATTAAAAAATGAAACAATAATTATATTAGGCTTAATATATAGGGATTTTCTATGTTCGCAAGATGAAAAACGAAGATTACAAGAAAGAGATGCAAGAGAATTACAAGAAGTACAAAAAGCAATAGAAGACGAAATCAGACAAAAGTATAATCCAGATGACTTATTCAAAAAGAAAAATGAAAATAATAAAGAGCATCAAAATTTTGAAGAAACAGCGATAACAGTAATACAAAAAGAAAAATGGTATAAAAAGATATTTAATATTATAAAAGGGTTATTTAACAAAAAATAAGAGTATTAAAGTCAGCAAGTGTTTTGCTGACTTTTTGAATGTAAAAGAAAGAGAGAAACTATTTATTTTTTCTAATCCAGTCATAAACCTCATTTTCAGTAAGTTTGCCTTTTTTCATTTGGTTAATTTTTTCTTTAGCCTGTTTTTTCCAAGTTTCAAAGTCTTGGGCAAGTTTTTTATTGTCTCTATTTTTTCTAACTTGCATAAATTTTTGTTGATATGTTCTTCTATATTCGCCCATAGACTTGTTTTATAGACTGTAAAGCGTTCGGCATTGTCGTTTTTGTACTTCAATACAGAGGAAAACAAAATGGCAAAAATAAAAATGTAGGTTTAAACCTACATTTTATTACGCGTAATAAAATATATAATTCTCAAAAACTCATGACCTAAGCTCTAGTTACTTTTCCAGAGCGTAAGCATTTTGAACATACATTAATTGTTTTTGTATCTCCATTTATTATAGCTTTAACTCTTCTTAAATTTGGTCTAAAAGTTCTAGAAGTTCTTCTACTAACATGAGAACGAGCTATACTTATTTTATTTCCGTGTGCTACTGATTTTTCACAAATTTCACATTTAGCCATTTTTTCTGCACCTCCTATATTGAATAGATAAAATTGACTATTTATAACTATATCATAAAAATAAAGAAATTACAAGTCTTTTTGAGTAATTTAAACTAAAAGTATTATTTTATTAAGTCTTTAACAACTTTTCCTGCTATTAAAAGGCCAGCTACTGAAGGAACAAAACTTATGCTAGCGGGAGTATCTAAGTTAGTCTTAATAGGTTCCTCTTTTGAATATAATACAGTAAGAGACTTAATATCTAATTTCTTTAATTCTTTACGCATAACTTTTGCAAGAGGGCATACAGAAGTTTTAAAAATATCAGTAATTTCAAATTTGCTTGCATCTAGTTTGTTCCCAGAACCCATTGAAGAAATAATATTAATATTATTTTGGTAGCAATATTTTATTATTTCTAATTTAGAAGAAACAGTATCAATAGCATCTATTACATAATCTATATGAGAATAACTTTTCATTATTTCTTCTATATTATCTTTATTTACAAATTCTTTTATTTTGATAACTTTAGCAGATCTATTTATCTTTAAAATTCTTTCTTCTTGGGCATCCACTTTGTTTTTTCCAATAGTTTCACTATCTGCAATTAATTGCCTATTCATATTAGTAATATCAACAATATCTTTATCTACTATGCAAATGTTTTGAATACCTGATCTAACTAGACCCTCTACAACGTAAGAGCCAACACCACCAAGACCAAATACAATTACATTAGAATTTTGTAGTTTTCTAATATTTTCCTTGCCAATTAAAGCTTCCGTTCTATTTAGCCAATTCATAATATTTTCTCCTTTAAAATAATATATTAATTATAGCACAAGAGGAAAATAAAGGTCAAATAACTTGCAAAATTTTGTTTGTAAAATACTTGCTTTTTTTCTAGTTTATGATAAAATATCAAATGTAAATTTATTGGAAAAGAGGATATAACATGATTTCATATATAAAGGGAAGATTAGAAGCAAAGAATCTTGATAACGTAATAATAGAAGTTGGGGGAATAGGATATAAAATATTTATGTCAGCCAACTCAATGGATAGATTAGGAGAAACAGGAACAGAAGTAAAAGTTCATACATATATGAGAGTAAGAGAAGATGATATAAGTCTATATGGATTTTGCACAAATGAAGAGCTAAAAATGTTTGAACAGCTACTTGGAGTGAGTGGAGTAGGTGCAAAGTCAGCACTTTCAATTTTAGCAAATATATCACCATCAAGTTTTGCTTTAGCCATAATTACAGGTGACTTAAATACACTAAAGAGTTTGCCTGGAATAGGTGCAAAATCAGCACAAAGAATGATTTTAGAATTAAAAGATAAAATGAAAACACAAGAAGCAATAGAACCAGAATTTATACCTGTTCAAAATACAGTTAAAAATGATAAGGCAAAAGATGCAATAGAAGCACTTCAAGTATTAGGATATTCAAGAAGAGATATTGATTTAGCAATTTCAAAAATAGATACAAATGAATTATCAGTAGAAGATATTATTAAGCAAGGATTAAAATATTTGGGGATGTAATTAATGGAAAAGAGCTATTTAGAAGTAAATTTATCATGTATAAAAAATAACATAGAGAAAATTAAAAAGTTGGTAGGAGAAAGTATCACAGTAGCACCGGTTATAAAGGCAAATGCCTATGGAGTAGGTGTGAGAGCTTTAAAAGAAGTTTTAGAAGAAGAGAAAATAGAAATAGTATTTGTAGCAACTATAGAAGAGGCAATACATTTAAGAAAATGTGGATACAAACAAGAAATAATCACGTTAAATGAGCTATTACCATATGAAGTAGAAAAGATTTTAGAATATAATATAGTGCCAGGAATATCTGATATTGAAGTTGTACGTAGATTAAATGAAGAAGCTAAAAAGAAAAATCGTATTCAAAATATACATATAGAAGTAGATACTGGTATGGGAAGAGTAGGCAAAAGACCAGAAGAAATAATAGATTTTGCTAAAGAAATATCTAAAATGACTAATATATACATAGAAGGAATATATACACATTTTTCTTCAGCAGATAGTAGCAAGGAATATACAAATGCTCAAATAGAAAAATTTAATAATACATTGTCAGAATTAGAAGATTTAGGTTTTAAATTCAAATACATTCATTCATCTGCAAGTGCGGGAATATTAAATTTTGAAAATGCTAGATTTAACTTAGTAAGACCAGGAATTATAACTTATGGATATATGCCAGATGAAAACATTGAAAATAGTATCGGACTAAAACCGGCGACCAAACTAATATCACATGTAGTATATGTAAAAGAGGTAGAAGAAGGAACTGCAATAAGCTATTCAAGAACATACATAGCAGACAAAAGAAGAAAAATAGCAACAGTGCCACTTGGATATGCAGATGGAATAAGAAGAACATTATCAAATAAAGGAAAGATATATATAAATGGAAAATATGCACCAATAGTAGGAAATGTGTGCATGGATAACTTTATGATAGACGTAACTGGAATAGACGTAAAAGTAGGAGATGCCGTATATGTATGGGATAATGAAAATATTTGTGTAGAAGATATTGCAAAATTATGTAGAACAATAAACTATGAAATATTATGTAGTATATCTAGCAGGGTAAAAAGAGTTTATGTAGAAGAGTAGAAGATAAAAGAAAGAAAGGGAATAGATGATGGATTTAAATCAGCCACTAGCATATAGGATGAGACCAAAGACATTGGAAGAATACGTAGGACAAGAACATATTTTAGGTAAAGATAAAATACTATATAGAACCATTAAAGCAGATAGGCTATCTAGTATAATACTATGGGGACCTCCAGGTTGTGGAAAGACTTCACTCGCTAGAGTTATTAGTAATACAACAAAATATAAGTTTACTAGAATAAATGCAGTAACTGCAGGAATAGGAGATATAAAAAAGGCAATAGAAGAAGCTCAAAATATGCTTTTAAACCCAAGCGGTAAATGTATATTATTTATAGATGAGATACATAGATTTAATAAATTACAACAAGATGCACTTCTTCCATATGTGGAAAACGGAACAGTAATACTAATAGGTGCAACAACAGAAAATCCATATTTCGAAGTAAATAAAGCTTTAATATCAAGGTCAATGGTATGTAAGCTAAATCCACTTACAAAAGATGATATATATAAAGTTCTAAAAAGGTCATTAATATCAGAGGAAGGACTAGCAAGCTATAACATAAAAATAGAAGACGAAACATTAAGAAAAATAGCAGAAGTGTCAAATGGTGACGTAAGAACAGCATTAAACGGATTAGAAATAGCAGTACTTACAACCAATATGAGTAGCGACGGATATATCTATATAACGGATGAAATTGCAGCCGACTGTATACAAAGAAGAAAAGCAGTATTTGATAAAAATGGTGATAGTCATTATGATAACATTAGTGCATTTATAAAATCAATGAGAGGCAGTGACCCAGATGCTACAGTATTTTACTTAGCAAGAGCACTAGATGGTGGGGAAGATCCAGTATTTTTAGCAAGAAGGATAGTAATTCTAGCAGCAGAAGACGTAGGACTAGCTGACCCTAATGCATTAGTAATAGCAACTTCTGCAATGCAAGCAGTAACAATGGTAGGAATGCCAGAAGCAAGAATAATACTATCAGAAGCGGCAATATATATGTCTTTAGCAAAAAAATCAAATGCATCATATATGGCAATAAACAAAGCATTAGAAGATGTATCAAGTAAAGATACAGGAGAAATACCAATGCATATAAGAAATGCGCCGGCAGAAGGAATGAGTGAATTTGGATATGGAGAAGGATACAAATATCCTCATAACTATCCAGGACACTATGTAGAACAACAATACTTACCAGACAAAATGCTAGGAACAAAATATTTAAATTTGGAACAGGGGGACACACAAATCGTTCCAAATTTGAAACAGAGGGACAGACATAAGGAAGACTAGTAGAAAAATGAGCAGAAAAAATAAAAAATTCTGCTTATTTTTTGCAAAGATATTGACAAAAAATGGAAGAAGATATATATTATATAAAATTTTTCTATAAAATTTGTTTCAAAAGGAGATTTATGTCAAGATTACCAAGAAGTTTTATCAATTCTAATTTTTTTCATGTCATGATACAGGGAATAAATAGAGAATATATTTTCGAAGATGAGTTTTTTAAAAAAGTATACTTAAAATATATATTTGAGGAATCTGTTATGCTAAACATTAACATAATATCATTTTGTGTAATGGATAATCATGTACACCTATTGTTAAACATTAAAAATATAGAAGACATGTCAATTCTTATGAAAAAAACTAATCAACGATATGCTTTGTTTTATAACAAAATGAAAAGTAGAGTAGGATATGTATTTAGAAATAGATATAGAAGTGAACCAATTTGTGATGAAAGATATTTATATCAGTGTATTCTATATATCCATAGAAATCCCATAAAAGCAAGAATAACAGAAAAGTTGGATGAATACGAATATTCCAGTACTATGGAATATTCGATAAAGAAAGTAAATAAAATTTTAAATGGTAATTTGCTTAAATATACAGATAAAAGAGATGGAGAAAAATTAGAATTTATAGATATAAAAGAAAATCAAGACCCAGAAGAGGTAAGTAAGATAATAGATAAAATTATACTAAATACTAAAAGAAAATTAAATATTGACGCAATTGATAAAAAAGATAAGTACATAATAGGAAATATTATAAAAGAAATAAAGGAAACAACAACTGCATCAATGATGACAATATCATTAAAATTAGGAATAAGTAAGACCTCAGTATCTAGATATATTAATGAAAATAAAAAAAATAATACTTAAAATATTACTTTAAGTATTATTTTTTGCTTTGCTATTTCAAACTTGGAACGATTTGTGTGTCCCCTTGTTCCATTGACTTTTATTCTTCTTCGATTGTTACAGAGTTTCCATGATCTGCTGCTGTGTCATCTACTAATTGATTTCTTTTTGTTCTTTTTTTATCATTTTTAAACATTTCTGATGCTGCACCTAAACTAGATAGTGCACTTGTTGCTTCAAATGGTATAAATACTTTGTTTGCTTCTCCATTTGCTACTTCTTTTAATGCTTCTAATGATTTTAATTGTACTAATTTTTCATCTGGTTTTGCTCTCATCATGGCATCATATACCATATGCACCTCTTCAGCTTTAGCTTCTGCTACTTTTTTTATAGCTTCTGCTTCTCCGGCTGCTCTCCTAATGCGTGCTTCTCTATCTGCTTCAGCTTCTAATATTGCAGCTTCTTTTTTACCTTCTGCAAGTGTGATTGCAGATTGTCTTTCACCTTCTGCTTGAAGGATTAAAGCTCTTTTATTTCTTTCTGCATTCATTTGCTTTTCCATTGCATCACGTATATCTGGTGGTGGGGTAATGTCTTTTATTTCAACTCTATCAATTTTACATCCCCATTGATCTGTTGCTTCATCAAGTAATACTCTTAATTTATCATTAATTGCATCACGTGAGCTAAATGTTGAATCTAAATCCATTTTACCAACAATATCACGAATTGTCGTAATTGCTAAATATTCAATACCTTTCTTTAAATTTTGAATTTCATATACCGCTTTAGCTGGGTCTGTTACTTTGTAGAATACAACTGTATCTATTGTAATTGTAACATTATCTTTTGTGATTACTCCTTGTGGTGGTATATCCATTGTTTGTTGTTTTAAACTTACTACACTACGAACGTGATCAAAGAATGGAACGATTATTGTAAGACCAGCATCAGCTATTTTATAGAATTTACCAAGTCTTTCAATAATATATACCTCTGATTGTTTTACTATTCTGATTGTTTTAAATGCAATAATTAATATGATAGCTAATAATGCAATTAAAAATATCCATGTTCCCATAAAATATCCTCCTAATATATTTAAAAAATTAATTTTAATCTAAAATTATACAGAAGCTTTATTTTCTTCTTTTTAATTAGCTTCTTTTACAACTGCTTTTACTCCATCTATTTCAACAATCTCTATCTCTGTATTTTCTGGAATATCTTCATCTGTAGCTGATTTTGCAGACCAAATTTCTCCATCCATTTTAATCTGACCAGTTCCTTCAATATTATTTATTTTTGAAATAACAATTCCTTTTTTTCCTATTATTGAATAAGCATTTGTCTTTATCTCTTTTGGAATTTTAATAAATTTATTTACAAGTGGTCTCGTAAATATTAATAAAAGTGTTGAAGTTACAACAAATACTAATGCTTGAATAAATATGCTGTCTGTAATAAAGCTAGTAACCATTGCTAAAAGAGCACCTATTCCAAGCCAAAAAACTAAAAAGCCAATTGTTGCCATTTCAATTATAAAAAATACTCCTGCAGCTATTAACCAAAATACCCACATAATAACCTCTCTTTTCTGACAAAATGTCTCTATATAATAGAGCTAAAAACCCTAACAATAATATTATACTATAAATTAATAAAAAAGAAAATAGAAAAATGCAAAATTCTGCAAAAAAGTGCGGACAAAAGGAAGCAGTCCCTTTGGTCCACATTTGCTGGAAAAAATTTGTAAGATATGATATAGTAATAATGTCATTAAATAAAATCAGGAGGTTTTATGATAGATTTAAAACAAGACGTTCAGTATATAAAAGGTGTTGGACCGAATAATGTAGTGCTATTACAAAAGCTTGGAATAAATACATTAGAAGATTTAATTACATTTTTTCCAAGAAATTATGAGGATAGAAGTAAGCCTAAAAAGATAAATGAGTTAGTAGACGGAGAAGAAGCTTTAATAGACGTTATATGTGCAAGCAATATGAGCGAAACAAGATTCGCACGTAACAAGGTTATGTTAAAAATGCTAGTACGAGATGATACAGGAGATTGTGTGCTTACATGGTTTAATCAAACTTATCTAAAAAACAAGTTTAAAGTAGGAGAGAGATATCAATTTTATGGAAAAGTAAATATTAAATATGGAAGAATTGAAATGGCAAAACCTGTATATGATAAAGAAGGTCTTAGCAAAAACACAGGAAAAATTATTCCAATATATCCACTTACATATAATTTATCACAAAATAAATTAAGAGCTATTATTGAAAACGGTTTAAAAGTCGCTTTAGGAAAGCTTGAAGAGACAATACCTGAATATATTTTAAATAAATATAATCTAGAAGAAATAAATAAGGCAACAAAAGAAATCCATTTTCCAGATAATTTTACGGAATATAGTAAAGCAAGAAGAAGGTTAGTATTTGAAGAATTACTTACAGTGCAACTTGCTCTATCTAGCCTAAAATCAAGATATGATAAAGAAATAGATGGTATAGAGTATGATAAAAATGTAAAAATGTCTGACGTTATAAATTCACTTCCATTTAAGCTAACAAAAGCGCAATTAAAAGTGCTTGAAGAAATTGATAAAGACATGGAAAGTAATAAACCAATGAATAGACTTTTGCAAGGAGACGTAGGCTCTGGAAAGACAATAGTATCAATTATTGCAGCATATAAAGCTGCTAAATGTGGATATCAAACAGCAATAATGGCACCAACTGCAATACTTGCAGAACAACACATTAAGAATTTTAATAATATATTAGAAAAATTTGGTATAAAATGTGAACTATTGCTAGGGGGAATGAGAGCTAAAAAAAGAGCAGAAGTACTAGAAAAACTAAAAAATGGAGAAATAGATATATTAGTAGGAACACATGCTCTTTTAGTAGAAGACGTGAAATTTAAAAATTTAGGCTTAGTCGTAACAGACGAACAACATAGATTCGGTGTACGTCAAAGAGCAAGTATAGCCAGTAAAGGTGCAAATCCAGATGTATTAGTAATGACAGCAACACCAATTCCAAGAACATTAGCATTAATCTTATATGGTGACCTAGACATATCGATTATAGACGAACTGCCACCAAATAGAAAAAAAATAGAGACATACCCAGTTACAAAAAACTATGAAAGAAGAGTGGAAGAATTTATTAGAGCAAATGTGCAAAAAGGTAGGCAAGCATATGTTGTATGCCCTTTAGTAGAAGAAAGCGAAGAATATGATAATTGTAAATCAGCAGTAGAACTTGCAGAAGAATATAAAAATAAAATATTTCCAGAACTGAAGGTAGAGTGTTTACATGGAAAAATGAAGCAAAGAGAAAAAGACGAAATTATGGAAAAATTTAAAAATGGAGAAATACAAATATTAGTATCAACTACTGTAATAGAAGTTGGAGTAGACGTACCAAATGCTAATATAATGGTAGTGCAAAATGCGGAACACTTTGGGCTAGCACAATTACACCAGTTAAGAGGAAGAGTTGGAAGAGGAGAATATCAATCATATTGTATACTTATATATGATGGAAACTCAAAAACAACAAAAGAGAGAATGAAAACAATGAAAGAAACAGACAACGGCTTCATAGTTGCAGAAAAAGACTTGGAATTAAGAGGTTCAGGAGAATTTTTTGGAACAAGACAACATGGACTTCCGGAATTTAAAATAGCAAATTTATTTAAAGACGTTAGCATATTAAAAGAAGTACAAGATTTGGTTATGAAAATAGAAGAAATAGACCCAAAACTTGAAAAAGAAGAAAACAGCAAACTACGCAAACTAGTCGAAGAAAAATTTGAAGACCGAATCAGCATATGACACTCTGGGCCTGTCACAAAAGTGTCACTTGTGTCACCTTTAGGGACAGATGTCAGATTTATAGAAATTTAGTTATATAGGAGGAAAAATGAGTAGAAAGATTTGGAAAGCTGGCACTTTTATATATCCACTTCCTGCAGTAATGGTATCTTGTGGTACAATGGAAAAATCAAATATTATGACTGTGGCATGGACCGGAATAATTAATACAAATCCAGCAATGTGCTATATCTCAGTAAGACCAGAGAGATATTCATATAATTTAATCAAAGGGCAAGGTGAGTTTGTAATAAATCTTACAAATGAGAAATTAGCATATGCAACTGACTGGTGTGGAGTAAAAACTGGTAGCAAAGTTGATAAGTTTAAAGAAATGCATTTGACAAAAGAAAAAGCACAATTTGTTAAATGCCCTGTAATAAAAGAAAGCCCTGTTGCAATAGAGTGCAAAGTTAAAGAGGTAAGAGAGCTTGGAAGCCATTATATGTTTATAGCAGAGGTATTATCAATAGATGCAGACGAGCAATATATAGATGAAAAGGGTGCATTTGATATTTCTAAATGTAACTTAATAGCGTACTTAAATGGACATTACTACAGCATGGGAAAAAAGATAGGAAGGTTTGGATTTTCAGTGCAGAAGAAAAAGAATAGTGGGAATATAAATAGAAACAAAACTAAAAAGAATAAAACAAAATAGATACTGTAAAGAACTAATCAGAATTACCAAAAAATTGGTAAACTCATGATTAGTTTTTTATGATAAAAAATACATTCATAATAGAAAGGGTTCTGAAGTGAAAAAGTAATTTGTTATTCATAGACCTGTCCTCAAACCCGACAAACATGTCGTTTTTAGACCTGTCCCTAAATGTGACAGGCACATAAGTGACACCTTGACAAGTTCGGTAAAAGGTAGTAGAGTATAGGCATGTTAGAAGTTTTATCCTTGTCGTTTAATTAAAGAAAGGAGAGTTACTATGGATAAAATTTATATTCCGAAGCGGTTTAAAGGCAGAATAGGATACCACATTTTTGTGGATAGATACTGCAGGGCAGGTCCAGAACCTCCGTTCATTGAAGGGAGAAGGCTTAAGTCTTGGAATGAAACAATGCCAGATTGGCAGCCAGACCAAGACGGAGAGTACCGGAATGAGTATTATTACGGAGGAAATCTCCAAGGTATTATTCAAAAGCTTGCTTACATTTCTGAACTTTCAGCTAATTTACTGTATTTGAGCCCTATCTCAAAGACCCATACAAACCACCACTATGACGTGGAAGATCAACGAGTGATTGACCCGTATATTGGTACTTGGGATGACTTTATTGTCCTTTGCTATGAAGCTCACGATAGAAATATGCTTGTTGCAGTTGATTTGGTTTTTAACCACATGGGTGCAAAGAGTGAATTTTTCCAAAGAGCTTTACAGGGCGATGAACGGTACAGAAATTGGTTCGAGTGGGACGAGAATGGTAATCCGGTTTACTGGTATGGCTTCAAGGATATGCCTCAAACCAACAAGTTTGATCCTGGCTATCAGGAATATGCTTGTGAGGTTGTCGAGAAGTATATCCGAGCGGGTGCTGATTGCATACGGCTTGATTTAGGAGAGATTCTTCCCAAGGAATTTGTAGACAAAATCAAGAAAAAAGCAAGAAGTATCAATCCAGAAGTGCTTATCGTAAGTGAAATGTGGGACTTTGCTTTATTCAGAAGTAATCCGCAGATTTACGACGGGCAAGTGGACAGTGTGATGAACTATCCTTTGTCTGACGCAATTATCAGATGGGTACGATATGGGAATCATCTTCACTTTAGTGAATGTATGAAAAGCCTAGCAAAGTATCCAGTTGGAGTACATGACGTTCTATGGAACCATTTGGACACACATGACACCCCAAGGGCTCTTAATATGCTTGATGGTAAAGGAATGCTAGAAAATCCTTTTGCAGGCAGAATATGGGATATCGAAGGTCCATGGAGAAACAACTATGGCTTTGATACTTATGGCTTCAGAAAATGGGAATCTGAAAATGATTTCTGCTTGAATGAAGAGGCTGTTAAGAAGCTGGAACTTGCTGCAACTGCTCAGTTTTTGCTTAAGGGAATACCTATTATTTTCTCTGGAACAGAAGTTGGCATTTGCGGAAACAAGGACCCATTTAACCGGAAGCCATATCCATGGGAGAATGAAAATCTGTGGCTTAGGCAATTCTATGTGACGCTGGGCAAAGTAAGAAGGTCAAACAGAGACATTTTGGCAGAAGGTGATATGTACACGTGTGTTGATGAACGGATTCTTGAAATTGTTAGGAGAAGCGAAAACGGAATTATTGTAGCTTTTCTTAATAGAACAAATTTAAGGCATCAGCTTGACTTAAACTATCCAAACAGCAAAGTTATCTTTAGCCTAAATGGTAGCACGGATAAAATACTGCAACCATATGGTGGGGTTATTTGTCGATTTTAAGAATATAAAGAAAGGGGAAAAGTGCGAGGCCTAATAGGTCTCGCATTTTTAATGAAATTACCTTAAAAGTATTGACATTTACATAAAAAAACAATATTATATATATGAATTTTGTAGATTTTTGTAGAATAGGAGAGAGCCAAATGTATGCTAAAATGCTAACCTCAAAAATGGGCGGTGAACTAGTAAGCTTTAAATTAAACGGCGAAGAAAAAGTTCATCAAGGACTAGATTGTGTAGACGAAAATGGAAAAGTATATTGGAAAAGACATTGGCCAGTATTATTTCCAGTAGTAGGTAAGCTAAAGAAAAATCAAACAATTATAAATAGTAGAATATTTGAAATGCCACAGCATGGTTTTGCTAGAGATTTTGAGTTTGAGCCAATTACTAAATTAGATAACTTTCATTCTTATGTGCTAAAAAGTAATAAGATTACAAAAAACAGATATCCTTACGACTTTGAATTGTATACAACATATAGATTAGATGAAAACAAATTAACTACTATATATAAAGTTATAAATACAGGAGATACAACTCTTCCTTTCGGAATAGGTGGTCATCCGGCTTTTAAAATAGACCAAGAAGAATTGAAGAAAGGAAATTATTATTTAGAATTTGAAGAAGATGAAGATAAAATCCATTTTCTATACCTAGTTGACGGACTAGTAGGAACAGAATATGCAAGAAATACAATGCTTGATAAAAGAAGACTTGCCATAGGTCCTACAACGTTTAATAATGATGCTTTAATAATGAAGGGAATAACTTCACACAAGATTAGCTTAAAGAATAAAGCAACAGGAAAAACATTACTTACAATGGATTTTACAGGGTTTCCATATTTAGCTGTATGGTCTAAACCAAATGCACCGTTTGTATGTATAGAACCTTGGTACTCAACAGCAGATACCGTAAAGAGTACCGGTGTGTTTATCCAGAAACCAGATATAATATCATTAAAGCCGGACGAAACATTTGAATGTAAATATACAGTTGAGTTTTTTTAAGTAAAGTTTTAGGAGTTGATACATAATGGGACAAATAATAAGCTTTATAGCTTTGATAATAGTAGCAGTGGGAGTAGTTATGGTATATGATGCAAGAAGCATAACAAAAAGACTATTTGGATTCGGAGACCAAAATCAAGCTGCATGGGGATTAAAAATATTAGGATTTATAGTTGCAATAATAGGTGCGTTAATAATATATTTTAATATAGGATAGATATGAAAAATTACTGTAGGTTAAGTTTTTACTTAAACTATAGTAATTTTTTTGATATTTTTTAACCTGTCCCAAAAGGTAACAGAAGTGGCAACTTGGTGCCAGGCACCAAAGTGACATTGTTTATATAGTATTTTTGTCATTTTTTATAACTAAAAATTCAGGATAAAGTTTACTAATAAAAAATAAAAGGGGCAACAAAAAAAGTGCCCCTTACACATAAATAGGCACAACTATCACTAATATATAAATACAAAATTACGACAAATTCATTATACTAAAAGAAAAATAAAAATTCAAGAGAAAATGTAAAAAAATATAAAATTACGGTAGGAGTATTAAAAGGATTACGCAAATGTTTCACTACAATTGTGAATAACTTTTTTCTATCTATTATTGCAGAAAATATCTTTTTATGATATAGTGAGCAATGTAAAACAAAATTAATAAAAATAATATAAAATAGGAGAAAAGATATGCCTAAAAGAGCTAAAAGAGAAGAAAAAATAAAAGGAAAATGGTTATATAAATTTATAGTTGTAGCTTTATTTGTAGCAGCCGTGTTTTTTGTTTTAAAATATGCACCAAACTATGTAAATACAGAAATAGCAGATAAAGTAAACCTAGTTATAAACAATAGTAATGTAACAGGAGACTTAAAAAAGGACGTGCTTATAGAAGATGGAGTAATATATATAGCAATGGAGGATATTTCAAATTTCTTTGACCCATATATATACTATGATGAAAAATATAACCAAGTAATTACTACTTCTGATAATCAAATTACAAGTATGGTTGTGGGAGAAAACACCATGGTAAATAACGGTTCTAGTGTATCTACTTCAGGAACTATATTGCAAAAAGATGACACATTATATATTCCATTTTCTAGCTTTAAGGATACATACAATGTAGAAATAGCATATATAGAAGAGACAAATACGATAACAGTGGACTCAAAAGATAGAAAATATGTTGTAGCAGACAGCAAAAAAGCAAATAGTGTAAAAGCATACCCTACAATGTTTTCAAGAACTGTTGACAAATTAGAAAAACAAGAAACAGTTACAGTTGTGCAAAATGACGAAAATCAAAATAATGTAGTTGATGGTTGGGTAGAGATAAGGACAGATATAGGGAAAATTGGTTATGTAAAAGAAGATAGCTTAATAAATGAATTAGCAACAAGAGAAGCTATAGAAAAGAAAAGTCAAATAGAAGGCAAAATAAGTATGGTATGGGATTACTATTATGAATATTCTTCTGTACCAGATAGAACAGGTACAGACATACAAGGTGTTAATGTAATGAGTCCAACATTTTTTACTTTGGTAGATGAGGGAAGAGGAGAAGTTAGTGATAATGCCGGAGAAGACGGAAAAGCATATGTAGAGTGGGCACATTCGAATGGATATATGGTATGGCCAAGTATTTCAAATAACTCATATATTGAAACTACTTCAGAGATAATGAGGGACTATAACTTAAGACATGATTTAATAGAAAATATAATTAGCTTAATAATGGAATATGATTTAGATGGAATTAATATAGATTTTGAATATATGCATGATGAAGATAAAGACTTATTCTCAAGATTTATAATAGAGTTAAAACCACGATTAAGCGAAATAGGAAAAGTATTATCAGTAGACGTTACAGCACCTGATGGAAGTGAAGAATGGTCTTTATGTTTTGACAGACATGTAATAGGTGACGTAGCAGATTATATAGTATTTATGGCATATGACCAAAATGGAGACTCTTCGCTTGAACCAGGAACAAATGCAGGATATGATTGGGTAAAAGCAAATATTGATAAATTTTTGGGACAAGAAGGAGTAGATGCGGATAAAATTATTTTAGGAATACCATTCTATACAAGAGTATGGGAAGAACAAAATGGAGAAATTGTAGAAATCTGGAGAGTAGATATGAAGTCATTAGATGAAATAATTCCAGAAAGTGTAGAAAGAATATGGGATGATGACCTAAAACAATACTATGTCCAATATGTAGAAGATGGTATAACAAATAAAATATGGATTGAAGATGAAGAATCAATAAAAGCAAAATTATCTTTAGTAAATGAATATAATTTGGCTGGTGCGGCATATTGGGAAAAGGATAGAGAGCCAGACTCTATCTGGCCAGTCATATCAGACGCTTTGGATGTAGAATAATTTTATATAAAAAGAAGTCATAAATTAAACCTCGCTTACATAAACTTAAGACAAGTATATGTAAGAAGAGGTTTTTTATGGTTGTTGGATATATAAAAGAAGAAAATATAGATAGTGGAATTTTTCAAAAAATAAAAGGAGTAGAAATAAGAAAATTTGACAATAATTATGTAATAGCAATATCAAATAAAGATAAAAGCTGGCTAAAAAAGAGATTAGTTAAAAATATAGAAAAACTAAAAATAGAAGCTTTAGTATTTGGAAATCAGTTAGAAGGAAGTTTTAAAGAAGAAATTTGTACTATGCTTGGAAGAAGAAAGCTTCAAATAATAAACGGCAAATTATTAATGGAATATATGGAATATGAAATTGTAAAATACATTATAAACAAACAAGGAACAAATACAAAAAAAGAAGATATATATATCATTTTCAAAAAAGAAGATGGGTTAGATTTAAACTTTCTTAAAAGATTTATAGAGAATTTTAAAGTAACTAATATAGTTACAAATGATATAGAAAGATTAAAAAATGTACAAGAGAATTTGCTAGAAAATGACGGAATATTAATAGCTGTTTCAAACAATAAGAAAAAAGCACTAAAAAGAGCAAAGTATATCATAAATGTAAATTTAAACAAAGAAGAACTAGAAAAATATACAATTAATCGAAATAGCATAATAATAAATATACGAGAAAATGTAAAGTATAATAGCTCTAGTTTTGATGGAATAAACATAAACTATTTTAATATATCATGTCCTGATGAATATATAGAAAAACTTGAGCAGATAGGTGATATAGAAACAAAATTTGACCTAGTAAAGTTATATGAAAGCATACTTTTATGTAATAACATACAAAAACAAGAGCTAGAAGCTATATATGAAAGAATAAATGAGGATGGCATATATGTAACTGAATTAATTGGCAATAATGGACTGATATCGGATGAAGAGTTACAGAAAATTCACAAAGCGAATCTTGACAAAATGCGAAAATTAGTTTAATATATATCAAGTTGTTTTGAGCACGTTATTTTTTGTGCAAAATTATGCTAAAAGCATAATAAAACAACGATTTTCTTTTACAAAAAGGAGGGAGACCAAATGGAAAACGAGAAAGAAGTTTTATTAACTCAAGAAGGTTATGACAACTTAGAAAAAGAGTTAGAATATTTAACAACAGAAAAAAGAGGTGAAATTGCTGAAAGAATAAAAATAGCTTTAGGATTTGGAGATTTATCAGAAAATTCAGAATATGATGAAGCTAAAAATGCTCAGGCTGCAAATGAGACAAAAATAGCAGAGCTTGAGAACAAGCTTAGATATGCTAAAATTATAGATGAATCTGAAATAGATACTAAAACAGTTCAAGTAGGAAATACAGTTAAAGTTTTAGATATGGAATTTAATGAAGAAGAGTCATATACAATAGTTGGCTCAACAGAAGTTGATTTAGCACAAAATAAAATATCAAATGAATCTCCAATAGGAGTAGCTCTTATGGGTGCTAAAAAAGGTCAAGTAGTAGAAGCACAAGCACCAGCAGGTGTTATAAAATATAAAATTATTTCAATATCAAAATAGTTTGTATAAAAAAGTGCTAAAAAGGTGATAGCATGAAAAATGAGATTATACAAAGCTTACAAGAGTTAGACAAATTCAAAGAACTTACAGAGCAAATTAAATTGAAAAAAACCCCGATAAATATATCGGGGTTAGTATTCGTTGGAAAATCACATATTATTTCTGCCTTGAAAGAAGAAACAAAAAGACCAATTTGTGTTATAACATACAACGAATTGCAAGCTAAAAACATGGTAAAAGATTTACGATATTTTACTGATAAGGTAGAATATTTTGGAAAAAGAGAAATTGCTTCGTATGATTATGTATCAGAAAGTAAAGACTTACCATTTGCAAGAATTGACATATTAAACAAATTAAAGGATAAAGACGTAAATATAGTTGTAACGACAATAGAAGCAATAATGCAAAGCATGATACCAGAAAAAATACTATATAAAAACATTCTTACATTTACAGTAGGAAACATGTTTGAAAATATAGGCTTTACAGGAAAGAAAAATCTAAATAACCTAAAGAAGCTATTATTACTAATGGGCTATGAAAGAAATAATCTAGTAGAAGGAAGAGGTCAATTTAGTATAAGAGGCGGAATTGTAGATATTGGTCTTACGGAAAAAACAGGTGTAAGAATAGAGTTTTGGGGAGATGAAGTAGACTCAATTAGATATTTTAGCTTATCTTCACAAAGAACAACGGAAATGACAGACAAAATAACAATATATCCAGCACATGAATACATTTTGAACTATGAAAGAGATGCCTCAAGAGAAGAGGAAATAATACCAGAATACTCTGAAATTGTATCTAACATATGTAAGCAGATAAAAGAAAAATACATTTTAGAAAATAAAGAGAAAACTAGCAGTAATATAGAAGATATTACTGCTAATAGTGCTGCATATGAAAAAAACAGTAATAATGTTCATATAAATGATAAATCAAAAGCAAAGGTAGAAGAAGATATAGAAGCAATACAAAACGGAGAATACATTAGCAAAATAGATAAATATTTTAATGAATTTTATGAAAACGTTGGTAATTTTTTGGAATATCTACCTAAAAATATTTTACTCTGTATAGACGAAAATACAAAAATAGTACAAAGAGCAGAAAATATTTTAATAGAAAATAATAATTTAATAAAATCATTAGTAGAAAAAGAAAGATTCATTCCAGAAGGAATACTAAACGTAAGCAATTTTAATATAGAAAATTGGAATAATATATATAGCGAAAAGCAAACAATATATTTAGAAGAAAACAATAGCAAAACAGAAAATAAGTTTGAATTTAATTATAGACAAATAAATGTATATAAATCAGAATTAGAAATACTAAAAGATGATATAAAAAAATGGCAAAAAGAAAATAAAAACATAATAATACTAGCAGGTGGAAAAGAAGGGGCAGAAAAAGCAAAAGAACTTGTCGGATTTGGGGACAGGTCTATTTCCGACAACTCTGTCGCTTTTGAACCTGTCCCTAAAGGTGACAAAAGTGGCAGTTTGGTGCCAGGCACCAAAGTGACAACTGGGGGACTTTCTTCTGGTTTTGAGTGTTATGATGCTAATTTAGTTGTTGTGAGTCTAGCAGAGGCTTTTGAGGGTGAGATTAAGAAGAAAAAGTCTAGCCCTACTTTTAGGCAAGGAGAGAAAATTGTTTTTGCTGATTTAAAGTCAGGAGATTATGTAGTACATAAAACACATGGTATTGGCGAGTTCGTCGGTGTAAATACTATTGAAGCAGATGGAGTTACAAAGGATTATATAAAAATCAGATATAAAAATAATGATATACTCTATGTTCCAACTAATAACTTGGATAATGTAAGAAAATATATTGGTGGTGGAGATTCGGCACCTACTCTTAACAGACTCGGAAGTAAAGAGTGGAGTAATACTAAAGCACGTGTAAAGAAGAATTTGAGAGAAGTCGCAAAAGACTTAATAGAGCTATATGCTAAAAGACAAAAGATTAAAGGATATTCTTTTAGCAAAGATACTGATTGGCAAAAACAGTTTGAAGAGGAGTTTCCTTATCAAGAGACAGATGACCAATTAAGATGTATAGATGAAGTAAAAAAAGATATGGAAGAGCAAAGACCTATGGATAGGCTTCTTTGTGGAGACGTTGGCTATGGAAAAACAGAGGTAGCTATAAGAGCGGCTTTTAAAGCAGTTATGGATCATAAACAAGTGGCATATCTAGTTCCAACTACAATACTTGCAAATCAACAATATGAAGGCTTTAAGTCAAGGATGGAGAATTTTGGAGTAAATGTAGAACTTTTGAACAGATTCAGAACTAAGAAAGAGCAAAATGAAGTTATTAAAAAGCTAAAACTAGGAGATATTGACGTTGTTGTTGGAACTCACAGGCTATTAAGCGAAGACGTAATTTTTAAAGATTTAGGCTTACTTATAATAGATGAGGAACACAGATTTGGCGTAAAAGACAAAGAAAAGATAAAAAAATTAAAAACAAGTGTAGACGTACTTACAATGACAGCAACACCTATTCCAAGAACTCTTCACATGTCTATCCTAGGTGTTCGTGATATGTCAGTTATATACGAACCACCACAAAATAGAAGACCTGTTCAAACTTATGTATTAGAATATGATGCAGAAGTTATAAAAGAAGCAATAACAAAAGAACTAGAAAGAGAAGGGCAGGTATTTTATTTATACAATAATGTGGAAAATATTTCTAAAAAAGCAATGGATATACAAGAACTAGTGCCAGAATCCAAAGTAGAATTTGCACATGGCAAGATGAGTGGCAGAGAACTTGAAAACATAATGGAACGCTTTATAAATAAAGAAATAAATGTGCTTGTATGTACTACAATACTAGAATCTGGAATAGATATACCAAATGCAAATACAATAATTGTGGAAAATGCAGATAGATTAGGATTAGCACAGCTATATCAGATAAGAGGAAGAGTTGGTAGAAGTAATAAACAAGCATATGCATATGTAACATATAAAAGAGACAAACTATTGTCAGAAGTTGCAGATAAGAGACTAAAAGCAATACGTGAATTTACTGAATTTGGCTCGGGATTTAAAATAGCAATGAGAGACTTGGAAATAAGAGGTGCAGGAAGTTTACTTGGAGAAATACAACATGGACACATGGAACAAGTAGGATATGATACTTACTGCAACTTATTAGAACAAGTTGTAAAAGAAATGCAAGGTATAGAAGTAACAGAAAGCGATGAAGAACCAGAAATACAAATAGATATAAATGTATCAAGCTATATACCAGATAGCTATATAGACAGTAGCAGTCAGAAGATAGAAGTATATCAAAACATAGCACTTTGCAGAACAGAAGAAGATATACAAAATGTAATAGACGAATTGATAGATAGATACGGAGTAATGCCAAAAGAATTAGAAAATTTAATAGAAGTAGCTAGAATAAAAGAAATGTGTAGAAAAGCAGGAGTTGTAAAAATATCAGAAAAGAAAAATATGCTAGATCTTCAGAGTACACAAAAAAGCATAGTATTCTACTTTGATAAAAACAAATACAAGCCAGAAATAGTAGATAGATTAATAAAAAAATATGGATATAACATAAAATTCTCGACAGGAATAGAACCATATGTTACACTAAAAATAGAAAAGGTGGCAGGGGAAGAATTATTAGGAAAGATAAAAGAATTTTTACTTGAACTTTAGGGACGTTCTTTAAAGTTCAAAAAGAATAAAATTTAATAAAAAATATTGAAAAAAACATGAACTTTAAAGAACGTCCCTAAAGTTCAAAAGGAGAGTTTGATTTTAATATGCAAGTAATTTCTAGTAAAGATAATGAAACAATTAAAAAAATAAGAAGTTTAAAAGAAAAGAAATATAGAGATATAGAGAATTGCTATATGATAGAAGGAATTAAGCTTGTAAAAGAGGCGATAGCTGAAAATGCTAAAATAAAGCAAATAGTTATATGTGAAGAGTGTTTAGAAACTGGAGAACTGGACAAGGATACTCTTTATGAGATTGCAAAGTTTGACGTGATATATGTAACTGAAAAAGTTTTTAAGCTCATAACAGATGTTAAAACTCCACAAGGAATTATTGCAGTTATAGAGAAGGATAACATAAGTAGTAAGATAGATTATTCTGAAGATATAATAATAGCTTTAGATGGAGTGCAAGATCCTGGTAATTTAGGTACAATCTTAAGAACTGTAGATAGTGCTAATTTAAAACAAATAATATTATCAAAAGAAGTAGCAGATCCATATAATCCAAAGGTTGTACGTTCTACTATGGGGGCAATTTTTAGAGTAAATATTATAGAAGTTAATTCTTTGAAAGATACTTTAGAAGAAATAAAAAGAAATAATTTTAAAGTAATGGTAACTTCATTATATACTAAAAATAGTGTATATGATATAGATTATAACAAAAAGGCTATAATAATAGGAAATGAAGCAAATGGTGTATCAAAAGAAGTACAAGCTATAGCAGATGAAAAAGTGAAAATACCAATGCTTGGTAAAACAGAAAGTCTAAATGCATCAGTTGCAACAGGAATAATGATTTATGAATATGTAAGAAAAAAATTAGGCAAATAGAGATATAAAAAAGCATAAAGAATTAATTTTAAACTTAATTGTAACAACTGGAAAGGAAGAAGATAAAATATGAGATTAGTAGTCCAAAGAGTAAAAAATGCAGAAGTTAAAGTGGATGAAAAAACAGTTGGAAGTATAGATAAAGGATTTTTAGTATTACTTGGAGTAACACACACAGATACAAAAGAGACAGCAGATTATTTAGTTAAAAAACTATGTAAATTAAGAATATTTGAAGACGATAATGAAAAAATGAACTTGGGGTTAAAGGATGTAAATGGTAGCTTACTTATAGTATCACAATTTACTCTTTATGCAGATTGTTCAGAAGGAAATAGACCATCATTTATAAATGCAGCAAAACCAGATATAGCAAATGAGCTATATGAATATTTTTGCGAAAAATGTGCGGAACAAGACATAAAAGTAGAAAAAGGAATATTTGGTGCAGATATGAAAGTAAGCCTTTTAAATGATGGACCAGTAACTATAATATTAGAAAAATAAGGATTGTAATAAGCCGTAAATTATAGTATACTATATATCATTAATGAATGAGTATTGGAAGGAAGGGTAGTATGTATAGAGATCATAATTGTGGAGAACTAAACATAACAAACGTTGGAGAGATAGTTGTAATTGCAGGTTGGGTACAAAAAATAAGAAATCTAGGTTCAATGAAATTTATAGACTTACGTGACCAATTTGGAATTACACAAGTAGTAATAAGTGAAAATGAAGAATTAATGAATATCGCAAATGAGCTAGTAACAGAATGTGTAATAAGTGTAAAAGGAAAAGTAGTAGAAAGAAGTAATAAAAATACTAAAATTCCAACAGGAGAAATTGAGATAAATGCAGAAGAAATAAAAGTTTTAGGCAAATGCAAAAATGTTTTGCCATTTGAAATAAACTCAGAAAAAACAGGAGAAGTAAGAGAAGATTTAAGACTAGAGTATAGATTTTTAGATTTAAGAAATGATAAACTACATAAAACAATACTATTACGTTCAGAGGTAATGAAAACTTTGAGAAGAAAAATGGACGAATTAGGTTTTACAGAAGTACAAACACCAATTCTAGCAAATTCTTCACCAGAAGGTGCTAGAGACTATCTAGTACCAAGTAGACTTCATCCAGGTGAATTTTATGCATTACCTCAGGCACCACAACAATTTAAGCAGTTACTTATGGTATCTGGATTTGATAAATATTATCAAATAGCACCATGCTTTAGAGACGAAGATCCTAGAGCAGATAGAGCACCAGGAGAATTCTATCAATTAGATTTTGAAATGAGTTTTGCAGAACAAGAAGATGTATTTAAAGTACTAGAAGATATATTTACAACTGTTTTTAAAAAGCACACAAATTGGGAAGTTGATAAGACGCCTTTTAAACGTATTCCATATAGAGAGGCTATGGAAAAATATGGTATAGATAAACCAGATTTGCGTAATCCACTAGTTATTCAAGATGCAACAAAACTATTTGAAAATACAGAATTTAATGCATTTAAAGGAAAAACAGTAAAAATAATTGTAGTACCAGAAGGAGGCACTCAAGGAAGAAAATTCTTTGATGCTATGGCTGACTTTGCAAAAGAAGAAGCGGGTGCAAATGGATTAGCTTGGGTAAAGGTAGAAGGAGAATATACTGGTGGAATTGCAAAATTTATAACAGACGATATAAAAGAAAGATTAGAAAAAGAATATGGCGTACAAGAAAATTCAGCTATTTTCTTCATAGCAGATGAATTAGAAAGGGCACAAAAAATAGCGGGACAAGTTAGAATAGAACTTGGAAAAAGGTTAGATTTAATAGAAAAGAATGTATATAGATTCTGCTTTATAACAGACTTTCCAATGTATGAGTTATCAGATGAGGGAACAATTGACTTTAACCATAACCCATTTTCAATGCCACAAGGTGGAAAAGAAGCATTGGAAACAAAAGATCCATTAGATATATTAGCATACCAATATGATGTAGTATGTAATGGGTATGAAGTATGTTCTGGGGCTGTTAGAAATCATGATCCAGAACTTATGGTAAAAGCATTTGAAATAGCAGGATATAGTGAAAAAGAAGTGGAAACAAGATTTGGTGCATTATACAATGCATTCCAATATGGCACACCACCACATGCAGGTGCAGCACCAGGGTTAGATAGAATGGTAATGCTTATTGCAGACTCAGATAATATTAGAGAAGTTATAGCTTTCCCTAAAAATAAAAAGGCAAGAGACGTACTTATGAGAGCACCAAGTACTGTTACAGAAAAACAACTTAAAGATGTACACATTAAGATAGATATAGAAGAGAAGAAATAAAAAAATAAAAAAGAAGAAGCTAAATAAGTAAATAAGAAAAAGTAATAAAGAGAAGCATTTTTTTGGATAACTTTTTTGTAGTATATATTATAAACAATACATTTCTATGATATAATATAACCTGTTTAAGAATATAAGAAAGGTTGAATACAATAAATGAATAAAAAAGTTTTACTAGGCATGAGTGGTGGAGTAGATAGCTCTGTTGCCGCAACATTATTGCAAAAACAAGGATATGAAGTAATCGGTAGCACCATGAGATTATGGGAAGATGAAAAAATAGAAAAAGAAAATAATGAAAAAGATAATGAAAATAGCAAAATAAATAAAGCAGAAAGATTTATGGCTAGTAGTGTAGAAACTTCTATTTCTGATGCTAAAAAAGTATGTGAAAAATTAGGTATTGAGCATCATGTATTTGATTTAAGAGAAGAGTTTAGAAACAGAGTTGTAAATAACTTTATATGTACATATATGTGTGCTAAAACACCAAATCCATGTGTTGAGTGTAATAAATTTATGAAGTTTAATGCATTTTATAAAATAGCTAAAGAACTAGGTTGCGAATATATTGCAACAGGACATTATGCTAAATGCTTTTATTCGGAAGAGTTTAAAGCTTATGTCCTTGCAAAAGCAGATGCAGAAGAAAAAGACCAAAGCTATTTTTTATATGGAATTGATAAAGAAATATTACCACATGTAATATTTCCACTATCAAGTTTTAATAACAAAGAGGAGATAAGAAAAATAGCAGAAGAAAATGGATTAGAAGTAGCAAAGAAAAAAGATAGCCAAGAAGTATGTTTTATACCAGATAATGATTATATAGGTTTCTTAAAAAGAGAACAGAATAATTATAATAAACTTAGAGAAGATGATAATAGAAATGATAAGACTAATAACGAGGAAAGAGATAAAATAAATTTAATGAACAAAACTGGAGATATTGTTTTAAGCAGTGGTGAAGTGCTAGGAAAACATACTAGTCTTGTAAATTACACCGTTGGACAAAGAAAAGGAATTGGGGTGTCATACAAAGAGCCTCTATATGTTCTAAAACTAGATAAAGAAAAAAATGAAGTAATAGTAGGTACAGAAAAAGAGCTATATACAGATGTTTTGTATGCAAATGAACTTAATTTCTTATTAAATATTGAAAATGGTATAAATAATTTAGAAATAGAAGCAAAAATTAGATATAGAGCAAAACCTGCTAAAGCAATTCTAAATGTAGAAAATGGTATAGCAAAAGTAAAATTCTATGAAGAGCAAAGAGCAATAACACCAGGACAGTCTGTGGTATTTTATTTGAATAATATAGTTTTAGGCGGAGGCAAGATAATATAAAGATATATAGATTATAGTATTAAAAACAAACTAAACAAATTTTCGCCAAACTATTGCTTTATTCTTAAAATAATGTTAGAATAATATGCATAGTAAAGTTGAGGTGATTATATGTCTAAAGTTAAAAACGAAAAAGATGAACTTGAAGCATTAATTACACAAATAAATGAACTATTAAATGAAATAAAAAATGAACAAAAAAATATGCAAAAAACTATACAAACTAATCATAAAGTAAGCATGCAGAAGTTTTCAAAATTACTAGAGTATAACAAAATTCTAGACATGACAAATACTGTATTTGAAAAAAGAATTTCAAGTATTGAAAAATTACTTTATGAAGTATTCAAAGGCTAAAAATAAGAGGGGGGATAACTTAATTGCAAGTTACCGCTCTCTTATTTGTCAAAAGATCAAATGGCAAAAATGATGAAAAGATTAAAAATAGCCATATAGAAATTATGGCATATATTTTCTCTTAAATTATTGCTTTAAATATCTATTTAATATATAATAGCCTTGAAAAAAGACAAAAAATAAATTAAAATCAACATGAAATAAATATGAACTTAAATTGAATGTAAGGGGAAAATATTATGAAAAAAGGATTTAGATTTTACATAGCTTTATGGGGTGCAAAAGCAGGAACTGTTTTATTAAAATTATTTAGAAGAAATGCAAGCTTTTTTCCAGGAAAATTTGCATTAAAAATATGTCCAGACTTTATAGGTAAAATAGAAAAGCCAAAAACAATAATTGCAGTAACAGGAACTAATGGGAAAACTACTGTATGTAACATGACAGAAGATATATTAAGAGATAATAATTATGTATTTATAGATAATAAATATGGCTCAAATATAGATGCTGGAATTACTACAACTTTAATAAGTGGAGTAGGACTTATGGGAAAATCTAAAAAAGATTTAGCCGTTTTAGAGGTAGATGAAAGAAGTGCACCAAAGGTGTATCCATATCTAACTCCTACATATTTAGTATGTACAAACCTATTTAGAGATTCACTTATGAGAAATGCACATACAGAATTTATTTCAGGAATACTTACAAAATATATTCCTAAAGAAACTACATTAATATTAAATGGTGACGACTTAATAACAAGTAATATAGCACCTGAAAACAAAAGAATCTATTTTGGTATAGATAGGTTAGATACAGATACGAAAGAATGCGAAAATCTTTCAAGAGACATAATTGCATGTCCAAAATGTAATACAAAATTAGTGTATGATTATGTAAGATACAACCACATAGGTAAAGCACATTGCCCAAAATGTGACTTTAAATCACCAGAGGTAGATTACTTGGCTACTAATTTAGATTTAAAGAATATGAAATTAACTTTAAAAAATGATAATTTGGAAGAAGAATATGATTTAATAAGTGATAATATTATAAATATATATAATATTGTTACAGTAATTACAGTATTAAAACAAATTGGATTAAGTAAAAATCAGATAAATGAGTCACTAAAGAAACAAAAAATAGTAGATACAAGATATAGTGAAGAAGTGGTAGATGGAGTAAAAGTTATTACTCATTTAGCAAAAGGAATGAATCCTATTGCTTGTTCTAGAGTATTTGATTATGTAAGAAAATATAAAGGAAACAAAGTTGTAATACTTCTTTTAGATGACTTACATGAAGCTGCAAGTGGAAGTGAAAATACAGCCTGGCAATATGATACAGATTACGAATTTTTAAATGATGATAGTATAAAACAAATAATTTTAGCAGGTGTAAGATATTTAGATGGATATGTACGATTACAAATGGCAGGAATAGATAAAAGTAAAATTTATTACCAAAGAGACGAAATATCTGCATTAGATAATATAAAATTAGATGGAATAGAAACTGTATTTATACTACATGATTTATACTCAATGGAATTAAAAGATGCGGCAAAGAAGAAAATTGAAATTATGATTAGAAACAAAGAGGGAAAAGAAAGCAAAGATAATAATAAATAAAGCAAGGACTATATGATATAAGTAATTTAATACTTAGAATTAAGAAAAGGAGAATATAGATGAAAATAGAGATTTTATTTCCAGAGTTTTGTAATTTATATGGAGATATGTTTAATATGAAATATTTAAAAAAATGTTTACCAGATGCAGAATTTATAGAAACAGCACTAGAGGAAGAGCCAGCATTTGTAAAAGAAAATGTAAACCTAATATATTTAGGACCAATGACAGAAAAAACGCAAGAAAAAGTTATTTCTAAACTACTACCATATAAAGAGAGAATTTTGGAATTAATTGAAAAAAATGTAGTATTTCTGTTTACAGGAAATGCCTTAGAAGTACTTGGAAAATACATAGAAAATGAAGATGGAACTAAAATAGACGGAATTGGTATATTTGACGTATATGCTAAAAGAGATATGTTTCATAGACATAATAGCTTCTTAATTGGAAAACATGAAGATATAGAAGTAATAGGATTTAAGAGTCAATTTACAATGCTATATGGCGATAATTCTAACATGGCATTTTTAGAGGTAGAAAAGGGAATAGGCATAAATAAGGAAAGCAAATTAGAAGGAATAAAGAAAAACAACTTTATAGGAACATATTTAATAGGACCACTTCTAATCTTAAACCCTTTATTTACAAAGAAAATTCTAGAAATGCTAGGAGTAGAAAATGAGGTGGCTTTAAAAGAGGATACAATGGCAGCATACGAAGCAAGGCTAAAAGAGTTAAGAAAATTAGGATAAAGAAAAGTAAACTATTGAAAAATAGTAGAAAGTGTGATATAAGTTAATCAAATTTAGCAAATAAAACAGGGATGAAAATACAAAGTGAAAAATATAAAAGAATATAATCTAGACGAATTACAAGAAGAAATGCTAGCACTAGGAGAAAAAAAGTATAGGGCAGAGCAAATTTTTAAATGGATATATGTAGAAAAGATAAAAGAATTCGATGAGATGACTAATTTATCTATAGAACTTCGTGAGAAACTAAAAAAAGAATACACAATGTGTAATTTTAAAATATTAAAGAAACAAGAGGCATCAGATGGTACGAAAAAGTATCTATTTGACGTACTTGATGGAAATGCAATAGAAAGTGTTTTGATGGAATATCATCATGGAAAAACAATATGTGTATCTTCACAAATAGGTTGTAAAATGGGATGCAAATTTTGTGCATCAACAGGTATAAAGTTTATAAGAAGTTTAACTTGTGGAGAAATTGTGGAACAAGTTTTAGCAGTAGAGCAAGATATTGGAGATAAAATATCAAACATTGTATTTATGGGAATAGGAGAGCCTTTTGATAATTACGAAAATGTAATGAGGGCAATAAAAATACTAAATAATCAAAAAGGATTAAATATAGGTGCAAGACATATAAGTATATCAACAAGTGGATTAGTACCAATGATATATAAATTTGCAGACGAAGAGTTACAGTGCACACTTTCTATATCACTTCATGCAACTAATGACGAAAAGCGTAGCAAAATGATGCCAATAAATAATAGATATAATATCGAAGAACTAATGAAAGCCTGTAAATACTATATAGAAAAAACAAATAAAAGAATATCGTTTGAATATGCATTAGCTAAAGATAATAATGATAATTTAAATGATGCAAAGGAATTAGTAAAATTACTTAAAGGCATGTTATGCCATGTAAATTTAATTCCGATAAATAAAATAGAAAATGGAGACTATGTAAAAAGCACAAATGAAAATATTATAAAATTTAGAGATTACTTAAATGCCAATGGAATTGTAGCAACTATTAGAAGAGAATTAGGTTCAGATATAGATGCTGCATGTGGACAGCTTAGAAGAAAGAGCTTAAAAGAATAATAAATAATGAAAGGTTAGGTTAATTATGGTTTTTGCTAAAACAGACATAGGAAAAGCAAGAGAAATAAACCAAGACTATTACTATGTTTCAAAAGAAAACTCCATACCAAAATTGTATATATTAGCAGATGGTATGGGAGGATATAAAGGAGGAGAGATAGCAAGTAAACTTGCTGTAGAATCTGCTCAAAAGTATATAGAAAACAATTTTAATAATAATTTGATTGAAAAAGAAGAAATTTTAAAATTAATAGGAAATGCTGTCGAATATGCCAATATGGTAGTATACGAAAAATCAAAAGAAGTTAAAGAATTAGAAGGGATGGGTACTACTTTAGAGGTTTGTTTAATATATAATAATAAGGCATATATAGGACATGTTGGAGATAGCAGAATATATAGAATAAGAAAAGAAGTTATAAGAAAGCTTACAAAAGATCATAGCTATGTACAGCAATTAGTAGAAGACAAAAAGATAACGAGGGAAGAAGCAAAAATTCACCCTAAAAAGAATATGCTAACCAAAGCACTTGGCTGCATGCCATATGTTGAACCAGATTTAAGAGCAAGAAACTTTGAAAAAGGTGACATATTTATAATGTGCTCAGATGGTTTAACAAATATGGTAGAAGAAAAAAGAATTTATGAACTTGTAAAACAAAATGTAAATGAAGCGGCAGAGAACTTAATAAATGAGGCGAATCTAGCAGGTGGATATGACAATATTACTGTTATTATAATAAATTAAGAGGAGAAGATTTTTTATGAATCTAGAAGGAAAATTAATAGGAAATAGATATGAAATACTAGAGATAATTGGTAAAGGTGGTATGGCTACAGTATATAAGGCACAAGACCAAATCTTAAAAAGATATGTAGCTGTTAAAGTATTAAGAGAAGAGTTTACAACAGATGAGGAATTTATAAGAAGGTTTAATACTGAGGCACAATCAGCAGCAAGCTTAACTCATCAAAATATAGTATCAATATATGACGTAGGAAATCAAGACAATATTTACTATATTGTAATGGAATTAATACAAGGAAAAACATTAAAACAAATAATAGATGAAGATGGTGTACTTCCATGGAAATGGTCATTAAATATAGCAATACAAATTGCATCAGCTTTAGAGGTGGCACATAAGAACCATATAGTACATAGAGACATAAAACCACATAATATAATAATTACAGAAGATGGAATTGCAAAGGTTACAGACTTTGGAATAGCAAAAGCTGTATCAAATTCAACAATTACAGCATTTGGAACTACAATAGGTTCAGTACATTATTTCTCACCAGAACATGCTAGAGGAGGATATACTGATGCAAAATCAGATTTATACTCACTAGGTGTTGTAATATATGAAATGCTAACAGGAAGAGTACCTTTTGACGCTGATACACCTGTATCAATAGCATTAAAACATATGCAAGAAAAACCTATAGAGCCTATTAAATTAAATCCATCAATACCATATTCAGTTAATAAAATAATAATGAAAGCAATGGAAAAGGACTTAAACTTACGTTATCAATCAGCAACAGAAATGCTAAAAGACTTAAATATGGCACTAAAAAATCCAGATGGAGATTTTGTGAAAACTGCTTCAAATGAGATGGCATATACTCAAAGAATAGATACAGTAGGACAAGAAGAATATATGAGTGATAAGTCTAATACAAGTGAAGAAAAAGGTAAAAAGAAAAAAGGAAAATTGGGTCAATTCTTTGAAAAATACCCAGCAGCAAAATATATAATAATCATTCTTCTTTTAATATTAATACCAGTAGTAGGGTTCTTTGGAACACAAGCAGTACTTAACTTAGGTAGAGGAAATGATGTAAAATTACCAAATTTTGTGAACATGACTAGAGAAGAGGCAGAAAGAGCAGCAGAAGAGGCAGGATTACAATTAGAAATTACAGAAGAATTTAATTCGGAACTAGAAATTGGTAAAGTTATATCACAAGAACCACAATACATGGAAGGATATTTGGTAAAAGAAGACTCAACAGTAAAAATAGTTATAAGTAAAGGCGAAAATATAAAACCAGTACCTGACGTAGTAGGAAAAACAAGAGAAGAGGCAGAAGCAGAACTTAAAGCAGCAGAATTCCAAGTTGAAGTTATCGAAGAAGCTAGCGACAAAGTAGAAGCTGGATATGTAATAAGACAAGATCCAGAAGGAGACGAAGAAAGAAACGCAGGAGAAACAATAAAAATATATGTAAGTACTGGTATAAAACAAATAACGATGGAACATGTAATAGGACAACCAGAAGCAGATGCCAAAAAAACACTTACAGATTTAGGGTTTGAAGTAAATGTGGTTTATGAGGAAGATACCAGCAAAGATGATGGAACAGTATTGAGACAAAGTATAGACGTAGGAACAACTGTAGATGACGGAACAGAAGTTACACTTACAGTAAACAGAATAGAAGAGATAAAGAATGGAACAGTAAATATTAATTTAAAATCTTTAATTGGAGAAGAAATAGAGATTGCTGATGATGGTGTAACAGAAATAAATCCAACCGTACGAGTTAGAATAACAGTAACCTCAGAAGGCTCTGAAGAAACTGTATACGATAGAGATCAAAGAAAAGATAATACGAATTTATCAGTACCAGTATCTGGAAGAGGAACAATTACTGTAAAAGTATTTATTAATGACGTTAGAGAAGCACAAGAAACATTAAACTTAAATTCAAGTAATCCAGTATTAACTATAGACTAGAAAATAAAGATATAATTAAAAGCTATACTAATAAAAATAATTATTATGTATAGCTTTTTTATTTTATTATCTTTATCACCTTTACTATTTTATATTATATACACTCTATTTAATTATATATATTTTTGACTTGCTTGAAATTATTTCTTTGTATGGTATAATATATGGCAGTTAGAGAAAACTTAGAATATGTAAATAGAAAATTAGACATAAATCAAAAAAATATAAGTAAGGAATTAAGCAAGGAGGCTTTTAGTGCAAAAAGAAATAGAAAATGGAATAGTAATAAGTAACATATCAGATTTATATAAAGTAGAAGTAAATAATATAGTATATGACTGTAATGCAAGAGGAAAATTTAAAGCAGGTGAAATAAGTCCAGTAGCAGGAGATTTAGTAGAAATAGATATAACAGATGAAGCAAAAAAAACAGGTGTAATAGAAAAAATACAAGAAAGAAAAAACTATATAAAAAGACCCAAAATGGCAAACTTATCACAAATAATCTTAGTAGTATCAATGAAATTACCAAAACCAGACTTATTACTTTTAGATAAGCAATTAGTATATGCAGAATATATGAATATAAAGCCAATAATTTGTTTGAATAAAATAGATTTAGAAGATGAAGATAAGATAGACAATATATATAACTTATATAAAAGCATAGGATATGAAGTTATAAAAACAGATGCCAAAAACAACATAGGTGTAGATGAAATAAAAAAATACTTAAAAAATAATGTGACAGCATTTTCAGGAAACTCTGGAGTAGGAAAATCTACATTAATTAACTTATTATTAGGAAAAACAATAGCACAAGAGGGTAATATTAGCAATAAAAGCAAAAGAGGAAAAAACACAACAACACAAGTGGTGCTATATAAAATAGATGAAAACTCATATATAGCAGACACACCGGGATTTTCAACATTCGATATAAACGAGATAGACAAAAAAGAACTAGCATATTATTTTATAGAATTTAGACCATATATAGAACAGTGCGAATATATAGACTGTAGCCATATAAAAGAAGAAAATTGTGGTATAAAAAAAGCTGTACAAGAAGGAAAAATATCAAAAGACAGATATGAAAGATTTTGTCACTTTGGGTAGCCGTCTACTTCAAACTGCCACTTTTGTCACTTTGGGTAGCCGTCTACTTCAAACTGCCACTTTTGTCACTTTGGGTAGCCGTCTACTTCAAACTGCCACTTTTGTCACATTTGGGGACAGGTTAAAAAAATACAAAGTTAAAATGTATAATAGAAGAAGGAGGAATTTATGGAATTATCAGTTTCGATTTTAAGTGTAAAAAAAGAAAATTGTATACAAACTTTCTATAATCTAGAAACTGCAGGTGTAGATTATTTTCATATAGACGTTATGGATGGGGAGTTTGTAGAAAATGATACAACTAAAATCATGACAGAATATACGGAATATCTAAACACCATAACTAATATACCATTGGACGTGCATTTAATGGTCAAGGACGTTATGCCATATATAAAGAGCTATTTAATATTTGAGCCAAGGAGTATTACTGTACATTATGAAGCGGCAAAGAATAAGGAGGAATTATTAGGGTGGATTCAATATATTAAAGAGCAAAATTGCAAAGTGGGAATTAGTATAAAACCTAATACTGCTGTTAAAGAAATTTTTGAGTTTCTTCCATATATACATACTGTATTAGTAATGACTGTAGAACCTGGAAAGGGTGGTCAAAAACTGATACCAGAAACGATCGCAAAGATAAAAGAATTAAAGAAGTATTTGAAGGAAAATCATTTGGAAGTAGAAATAGAGGCAGATGGTGGAATAAATGAGAATAATGCAAATGGGTTAAAAGAAGCGGGATGCGATATTGTAGTTGCAGGAACAAGTATAATGAATTCTGATGATTATAAAGAGATAGTAAGAAAGTTAAAAGTAAAAGATTAAAAAATGATATAGATAGTATCAGTATTAATAAAATTTATTAAATAAATATATTTTATACTTGATTTATAACATATATTTGTGATAACATATAATAAATTATGAATAATATAAAAAATATTATGTAGTAGATTAAAAAAAAACCGATTTTGGAGTTTTGTTTTAATCTACTTTTTTCTTTTTAAATGTTAAATTATTTGTAATAAAAATCTAAAGGTAATACTCTAAAAATCGGATAAATACGGGAGGTAAAAAATGAATTCTAAAACAAAGTACATTTTTGTAACAGGCGGAGTAGTATCTGGATTAGGCAAAGGAATAACAGCAGCATCATTAGGAAGGTTATTAAAAAACAGAGGATATAAAGTAGTAAATCAAAAATTTGATCCATATATAAATGTAGACCCAGGAACAATGAGCCCATATGAACATGGAGAAGTTTTTGTTACAGATGATGGTGCAGAAACAGATTTGGATTTGGGACATTATGAAAGGTTTACAGACGAGAACTTAACTAAAAATTCAAGTATAACAATGGGAAAGATATATCAAGAAGTAATTGAAAGAGAAAGAAGAGGAGACTATCTAGGAAAAACGGTTCAAGTTATACCTCATATTACAAATGCTATAAAAGAAAAAATATATTCATTTGAAAAAGAGAACGTAGATATTGTAATAACTGAAATAGGAGGAACAGTAGGAGATATAGAAGGTCTATCTATTATAGAAGCTATAAGACAGGTAGGGCTAGAAAATCAACCAGAAAATGTGGTATATATACATGTTACATTACTTCCATACATATCTGGCTCAAACGAATTAAAATCAAAGCCAACTCAGCACTCTGTAAAAGAGCTTCAATCGTTTGGAATAAAGCCAGACATATTAGTATGTAGAACAGAAGTAGATATACCTGACAATTTAAGAGATAAAATCGCACTATTTTGCAATGTTAGAAGAGAAAGCGTAATAGCAAATAAAACAGCCTCTTGCCTATATGAAGTGCCACTTATGCTAGAAAAAGAAGGACTTGCGGAAGAAGTATGCAAGCATTTAAAGTTAGAAAAAAATAAACCAAATAATAGAGAGTGGGAAAAATTAAACGAAAAAATAAAGAAAATATCAAATAAAGAAGTAACTGTAGGAATAGTTGGAAAATATATAAAGCTAGAAGATTCATACTTATCGGTAATAGAAAGCTTAAAACATGCAGGAATAGAAAATGGTGCTACGGTGAAAGTAAAATTAATAGATGCAGAAAAAATAACAAAAGACAATGTCAAAGAAATGCTTTCAGGGTGTAATGGAATAGTAGTGCCAGGGGGATTTGGAAATAGAGGTATAGAAGGCAAAATACAAGCTATAAAATATGTGAGGGAAAACAAAATACCATTTTTAGGAATATGCCTAGGCATGCAAATGGCAGTAGTAGAATTTGCAAGAAATGTTCTAAAATATGAAGATGCAAACTCAGAAGAATTTGATGAACTTACAGAGCATCCGGTTATTCATTTAATGTATGACCAGAAAGACGTAACAAAAAAAGGTGGAACAATGAGACTAGGTAGCTATCCATGCGTTATAAAAAAAGGAAGTTTAGCAAGTAAAATTTACAAGGAAGAAGAAATATCAGAAAGACACAGGCACCGTTTTGAATATAACAACGAATATAGAGAAGAAATGGAAAGAAATGGGTTAATGATAGCAGGTACGTCACCTAATGGAAAACTAGTAGAAATAGTAGAACTAAAAAATCATCCATTTTTCATAGCATGCCAATTCCATCCAGAATTCAAATCAAGACCAGACAGACCAGCGCCACTATTTAGAGAATTAATTTCACAAATTTGTCGTATAGGGGGACAGGTTTAAAAGCGACAAACCTGTCGGAAAAAGACCTGTCCCTAAACCCGACAAAAATGACAGCTTAAGGTGAAAATACCTTGAGCTGTCACTCTTTTATATTCTTCTGAACTTTTCTATTTTCTTTTATATGCATTTATGCAAAGGATTCCTAAGCCTAATATAGAAGTTATAAATCTTATTGGTGTACCTATGAATGGTACATATCTTATTAATTCAAGTGCAAGTGTAATTAGTAAAGCAAAAAGTATAAATATTCCAGTTTTTCCTTGCTTCTCTTTGTCTTTACTATTTCCTTTATCCAATTTTTTTGCAATTAAAGCACCTATTGATATGCTAAATATTGTATTAGAAACTATGTATGCAAGTACTATTAATGCTATTAAGAATACACCTATTCCTGTACCAAAACCATAAGTAAATAGTGCTAATATAAGTGAGGCAAGTATTCCTCCAAATAACACTAAAAGTCCATTTCCAAAAGCCTTTAGATTTTGCTTAGATATAATTTCAGAAGCTCTATTTCTAAAGTCTGGTGCAAACCATATTGATATTAATATTATAATTAATGCAAATACTAAAGATGATATAATGCTTGAAACTATACTCCACACTATGTCTCCGGCAGTTTGAGTTTGTTCTTCTATCTTAGTAAAGTTAATTTCTCCACCAACAATTCCGTCTTCTAATTGTATTTCGTTGTTTGAGCTATATTTTAAATTCCCGCCGATTACTGGGGTAACACTTTCAGTAAAACTTAGATCCCTAGTAGATATGTATGCATCTCTTGTAATTTGACCTGATAAAGAAATAGAATTTGCTATTAAATATGCATTCCTGTCTACAAGTCCTTGTTCAGTTAGTGAAATGGTATTACTCATTGCATAAATATCCGAAATTTCTCCAGATATTTCAATAGTATTTGCTAAAGCAAAGACATTTCCCTGAATTATGGCTTCTTCATCAATAGTTAAATTATTTGCCATAACAAAAAGATCTCCTCTAATTACGCCTGTAACATTAACTGTTTGACCGTATGCGAAGACATTTCCATCTACAATTTGTGATATTTCTACATTATTATCATAGAAAAATAAGTCTGAATATTTTATTTCATAATTTGTTTCAAAAGAAGCTAATACGTCACTATCTTCTGAAGTAGTTACAGCTTCACTTTGCCTTGGATCTATATTATTGCTAGCAAAAGCTACAGGAGACAAAACAATAAATAAAGCTAGAAAAATACCTAAAGATACCTTTAAAAAATTAGTTTTCAAAAAAATCCCTCCTCTAAAATTATATAGATATAATATAATTAAAAGGAAAGTTTGTCAATTAATTTATGCCCTTTTAGTATAGTAAATACATTCTTTGTTAAAACTAGTAGGAAGAATTTTTTGGACCTTAACGTCTTTTAAATAGCACTTTCCATCAATTTGATATTTACAATCACATGAACAATTTATATTTGTCAAAATAAAGCACCCCACAATCTATATTATGGGGTGAAATTTAAAAGATATACACATTTTATTTACTTAAAAAATTTTTACAATAAGCTTTAATAGGACAATTTTCACATTTAGGTAAACGCGCTGTGCAAATTGCTCTACCATGATATATTAAAATATGATTTATATCCTTTAGATATTCATAAGGAAAAAGTTTTAATAAGTCCTGCTCTATTTTTTCAGGAGTAGTCTCAGTAGAAAAACCAATTCTATTTGAAAGCCTTTTGGCATGAGTATCTACAGCAATACCTTGTGGTTTATTAAATGCTTCTAACATTACAACATTTGCTGTTTTTCTACCAACTCCGGGTAAAGTTAATAAATCTTCCATGTTGTCTGGTACTTTACCATCAAATTCCTCAATAATTTTTTTGGCAGTAAGTTTAATATTTCTGGCTTTATTTTTATAAAAACCACAAGGGTGGATAAGTTCTTCCAGTGTTTCCAATGGAATTTTATCAAAATCCTCGGGAGTAGAATATTTACTAAATATTGCTGGAGTTGTTTTATTTACTCTTTCATCAGTACATTGGGCAGATAATATAACCGCAACTAACATCTCAAAAGGAGTAGTAAAATCAAGGCTACATTTAGCATCTGGATATGTATCTTTTAAAACATCTACAATTTTTATTGCTGTTTCTTTCCTCATATATTATTATCTCCTTAAATTAATTACTAATATTAAATCATAAAAACTCAAATTTTACAATATATATACATAACATAAATAGTAACAAAGATGGAAAATATATAATATAATATACAAATGATAGGAGGTAATATAATGTGTAAAATATTAAAGAAAACATTAGCTGTTTGCCTAATAGGACTAGGTTTAGGAATTTTATTAGTATTATTACTTCCTATATCAGGTTGGCTATTCATAATTGGGGTAGTAGTGGTTAGCGTAGGATTAATGTGGTTATGTTCATAAAAAGGAGGAATATTATGACTATAGTAGTAAAAAAAGTTCCAAAATTTTTAAGAGGAATTGTAAAATTAATTTTCGGAATTAAAGATAATACATAAGAGAAAAAAGAGATTAGATTATGCTAATTAATCTAGTCTTTTATTCATAAATAATAATGTTAATAGTTAAGTGTGGACAAAAGGAACTAGTCCCTTTTGTCCACGCTTAACTATTGCAATTTGTTAAAATATGTAATATAATTTTTATGTCTATATTAACAATATAAATACATACAAAGAATAGGAGAATGAAGATGAAGGCAATAGAGATAAGAAATAAATATTTAAATTTTTTTAAAAATCATGGGCATAAAGTTATACCAAGCGCACCATTAATACCAGAAAATGATCCATCTGTGTTATTTACAACAGCTGGAATGCAACCATTAGTACCATATTTATTAGGAGAAAAGCATCCAGAAGGAACACGTCTTACAGATTATCAAAAATGTTTACGTACTAATGATATTGATGAAGTAGGAGATAATAGACATTTAACATATTTTGAAATGCTTGGAAACTGGTCATTAGGAGATTATTTTAAAGAAGAATCTGTAGCCATGAGCTTTGAATTTTTAACTAAAGAATTAGGAATACCAGTAGAAAAATTATCAATAACTTGTTTTGCAGGAGATGAAGATGCACCAAGAGATACAGTAACAGCAGAGTGCTGGAAAAAAGCAGGAATTCCAGAAGATAGAATCTACTATTATGGAAAAGATGATAACTGGTGGATAGCAGGGGAAGAAGGACCATGTGGACCAGATACAGAAATGTTTTATGATACAGGGAAACCAGCGTGCGGACCTGATTGTCAGCCATCATGTGATTGTGGGAAATATGTTGAAATTTGGAATAATGTATTTATGGAATACTACAAATCTAAAGATGGTACATATACAAAGCTAAAACAACATAATGTTGATACAGGTCTTGGATTAGAAAGAATGACAATGTTATTACAAGGAAAAGAAACACCTTTTGATACAGAACTATTTGCACCAGTAATGAAAAAATTAAAGGAACTTGCTAAAAATGATAGTATAGAAAGTAGAAGAATAGTTGCAGAACATCTAAGAGCAAGTATGATGGTTATAGCAGATGGAGGAAGACCTTCAAACATAGATAGAGGTTATGTTTTAAGGAAACTAATAAGAAGAATGTCTAGACATTTAAACAAACTACAAATAGACTTAAATGAACTTGGTAACTTAATTGACTTAGATATAGACATTTTAAAAGACATGTATCCAGAATTAGAAAAAAATAGAGATACAATAAAGCAAGTAATTATAGAAGAAAAAGATAAATTTATAAAAACACTTGCACATGGAGAAAGAGAATTTGAAAAATATATAAGCAAAGCAAAAGAAGAGAATAAAACTATTATAGATGGACAAACTATATTTAAACTATATGAAACATATGGATTTCCACCAGAAATTACAGCTGATTTAGCAGCTGAACAAGGCTTTACAATAGATAACTCAGAATTTGATAAGCTATTTAAAGAACACCAAGAAAAATCAAGACTAGGAAGTGAGCAAAAGTTTAAAGGAGGCTTAGCAGAACAAAACGAAAAGACAACAGCATATCATACAGCTACACACTTGCTTCATAAGGCATTACAAATAGTTTTAGGTGAGCATGCTAAACAAAAAGGTTCAAATATAACAACAGAAAGATTAAGATTTGACTTTTCTCATCCAGAAAAAATGACAAAAGAGCAATTAAAACAAGTTGAGGACATAGTAAATGAACAAATAAAAAGAGATTTGCCAGTAACTTGTGAAGAAATGACATTAGAAGAAGCAAAAAAATCTGGTGCAATGGGATTATTTGAAAGTAAATATGGAGAAAAAGTTAAAGTATATACAATAGGAGACTTTAGCAAAGAAATTTGTGGAGGACCTCATGTAACCCATACAGGGGAACTAGGACATTTTAAAATAAAGAAAGAAGAGTCTAGTTCATCTGGAGTAAGAAGAATAAAAGCAATTTTAGAATAATGTCACCTTTGGTGTCACTCTGGTGCCTGTCACCAAAGTGACATGCATGTCACCTTTGGGGACAGGTTAAAATAAAAAGATAATAATATAAAAAAAGAAGGAGTATCATAATGGAAAATTGTATTTTTTGTAAAATTATAAATAGAGAAATACCATCAAACATAGTATATGAAGACGAGAGAGTTATAGCCTTTAATGATGTAAATCCAGCAGCACCAATTCATATATTGGTTATACCTAAAAAACATATTGAGACTTTATTAGACGTATCAGAAGAAGATAGTAGTTTAATCGCGTATATTTATCAAATAATTAATAAAATCGCAGTAGAGATAGGTTTCGCTGAAAAAGGATTTAGAGTAATTGCAAATTGTGGAGAAGATTCTGGACAAGAAGTTAAACATATACACTTCCATGTTTTGGCAGGTAAAAAGCTTGGAGATAAGATAGTAGAATAGACAAATTATATATCAAAAGAAAAAGGTATAGATTATATTTTAAAAATATGATATAATATATATGTGGATAACAACAAGGGAGGAGTAAATATGTTTAATAATAAATATAGTAAAACATTAACTGTAGTTCTTATATTAGTTATAATAATAATTATAGGTTTACTTATATTTTTCGGAATAAGAGTATATAGAAAATATTATATAAAACAAGCTTCAAAAGAGGTAATAGAAGAACTTAAAGATAAGGCAAATCAAATAAATGACACTACTGAAGATAGTAACTCAATTCTAAATGATGTACAACCAAGTGTGGATTTAAATACATTATATCAAAATAGTACAAACAATGATTCAAACGAATCAGGAGATTGGGAATATATGGGATATGATGTAATAGGATACATAGAAATACCTAAAACAGATGTTGAATATCTAATTATACCAGATTACCAAAGTAGTATAAATGCATTAAATGTAGGAATAGTAATGCTTTATCCAAGTAATATCGGATTAAATGAACCTGGTAACACAGTTTTAGCAGGACATAACTATAGAGATGGTAGCTTCTTCTCAAATAATAAAAGATTACAAGAAGGAGACAAAATTTATATAACAGATACTTCAGGTGAAAGAGTAGAATATGAGATATATAAAAAATATGAAACAAGCACAAGCGATTCTTCATATATGAATAGAGATACAGAAGGAAGAAGAGAAATATCATTAACAACATGTACAGATGATACAAGTGGAAGATTAATTATATGGGCAAAAGAAGTATAAAATATCTTAATTAAATGAAATAAAATTTTAAAGTTGCAATGTATTATTTACAATACATTGCAACAAAATACTAAAAAACAGTTGACAAATATATTTATATGGGGTAAAATAATATCTGCAGTTGCATTTTTATATATTATATGGTGGATGTAGCGCAGTTGGTTAGAGCGCCAGTTTGTGGCACTGGAGGCCGTGGGTTCGAGTCCCATCTTCCACCCCATAAATAAATTCCATTAACTAGAAAAATGCTTGCATAAATAAAATATATTGGGCTGTAGCCAAGCGGTAAGGCACCAGACTTTGACTCTTTAACGGTTTAAAGTTATTCCAAACTCGCAAAAACTTGACATATATAGAGTTTGAATGATATACTATTTTTGAAATTTGCCAATGTCAAACAGAATGTCAAACAAACTCATCATAAAACAAATTTTTAAATTTAATATTAAACATTGGGCTGTAGCCAAGTGGTAAGGCATATGACTTTGACTCATACATGCGCTAGTTCGAATCTAGCCAGCCCAGCCAATTTAAAAGAATTATCTGTATAAACTTATTTTCGAGAGTGGGTTTAAATATGATAATTTTTTTATTTTATCAAAGAGTAATTGCTTCTGATAAAACATTTGCAGAAATATTTTTTGTGTTACTTTCTAAATGTGTATATAAATTAGCAGTAGTAGAATAGGTAGAATGACCTAGCCACTCTTGTATTGCTTTCATAGGAACATTTTTTGCTAATAATAAACTAGCACAGGAATGTCTTAAATCGTGAAAACGAATATGTCTTAAATTCTGCTTTTTTAGTAGTAATGAAAAATGGTCAGTTATATACTCTGGTCTAAATATTTTGCCAACACTATCTACAAAAATATAATCTTTATATTCTTTTATATAACTATTTCCACATAATTTTTTATTGTTTTCAATTTTCTTCTTGTGTTCAAGTAAAGCCTCTTTAATTTCTGGAATTAAAGGTAAAGACCTATAACTTGATTTGTTTTTAGTTTTATCTTTTAAGAGCAATGTTCGTTTATCATCTACAATAGCCTCAATGACTTTGTGTTTAATTACTATTGTATTGTTAGTAAAGTCAAAAGCAGACCATTTTAAACCTAAAACTTCACTTCTTCTTAATCCATAAAAACTTGCGATTAGTATTACTAATTCTAATGGATCATTTTTAGATTTTTCAAAAAGTAATTGTAATTCTTCTAAAGTATAGTGGTCGCCAATAAATTGATTTTTCTTTGGTCTTTCAATTTTATCAGCAGGATTAGTAGGAATAATATCCAGTTTCATTGCAGTATCTAAAGCTTTTCTTATATTGGCATGATAATGTAATATAGAATTTCCATTTAATCCTTTTGCATATAAAGAGTCATAGAATTTTTGTATATGAACAGGTTTTAAATCTTTCAATTTAATATTTTTTCCGTTTAAAAAACTCTGTTGTTTTGGTAACTACAGTCTTATAAGAATTATAGGTATTTTCTTCAATTCTATGCTTATATGATTCTAGCCACTCATTCAGATATACTTCAAAATATTTTTCTGCCTCATCAGTTTCAAAAGTAGATTCTGTTGGTAAATAGTCTTTATAATTTTGTTTAATTTCGTCTAACTTTTGATTTGCTAGTCTTTTGTTATTCCCTTTTTCTGTAATTCCTGTAGGAATCCATTTTTGTTTTCTTTTGTTGTTACTATCTCTGTAACTTAAAATAACATAGTATAAACCATGTTGTATAAATAGGTTTGCTGTTATATTCATAAATACTCCTTTCTTTTCATAACAACTAAAATTAACCTACTTATTGATATCATAACTATAATACCATGAAAGTAAATTAAAATCTAGTTATATTTCATTTTGATTTGTTAAATAGGCGATAACATTTCTTTTTGGTATTTTATATTCTCTACCAACTTTTAAGGCTTGAATGGTATTATTTTTTACTAATCTGTATGCAAGTGTAATACCAATACCAAGCATTTCTTTTAATTGTTTGATATCTACTAAATCTGGATATGAAGTAAACATCATTTGATAATTTTCTTTAATAGTACCCATATTGTAAGTCCTCCTTTCTCTAAAATTCACAATAAAAAAGACCTATTAAGTAATCTTAATAAAAGTCCTGTTAATAACTATAAACATATCTATTTTTATATTTTTGTGTTGGAACTTTGATATTCATATTTATTGATTTTGGAACATCAGATCCAACTTTTAATTTTTTATCTATTACTAAAATTCCTTTGCTATTTGTATGATAAGCACTTGAGTTCCATTTTGCAAAAGCATAGTCTGACATATTATTAGTAGTATAAGATAATTCTATTGCATCTTGTTTTTGCTGTGCTATCATTTGCTCATAACTGTTGTCATCTTTCTTTGGTCTGTCATAAGTTTTAAAATATTCTTGTAAATAAACTTTTCTATTTTCTGCATTTGTCTTTTTACGAGTTTCCTTTTCTTGTTTGTTTCTATTGTCAGCTTTTACAACTTTTGAAATATAAGGACAGCTTTTTCCAACTATTTTAGCAATTTCATTTTGTTTTAGATGTTGATTATAATATAAGTCTAAAATCTGTTCTTTAGTATTCAATTATTTTTCATCCTCCTTAGGTTAATTTTTTGTTTGCAAGTTTTTAAATACAATTCGCCTATTGACATTTGTTATTAATTGTTGTATGATTATATTGTAAAAAATCTTACATAACAATTTCATATTGTTATTATATAATTATATTTTACATTTGTCAATACAATTTTAAATATTTTATTGAAATTTTTTACATAAATTTAATTGGAGGAATAAAAAATGAGAGAATTACCTCGCCATTTAGTATTAAAAGACTTTTATATGTGGTTTAATATTAAGGAAAAAGAAGAATATTATTCAACACCACTATACTTATATGGAGTAAAAAGAATTGAGAAGAATAAAGATGAAACTAGACAATATTTAGAGTTAGAAAAAGATATATCTAAAATAAAATTTAATAATAAGAAAGAAATTCGTAAACAACCATCTACTATATATATTCATTATGCAGAAAGTATAGGAATGATATTAATAAGACTATTAAATGCTGATTTTTCAACTTTTGAAAGTGCATATAATACTTTTCTATATGCTTATGGTTTTGAACTTATAAGAGAAGATGAACATTATTTAGAATCAAAAGAGCCTTTATCAGATAAAGAATTTTTAAAATTACTAGAAGATATATATAATGACTATTTAGAAATACTATTAGAAATACAAGCAGAATTTAAAAGATGTGTTGATTTTGTTTATAATTTAAATGGAAACGAAGAATTAAGAGCAAGTAATACATATTCAAAATTTGTTGCATATACAATTAAAAATGATATCTATACATATTCACAAGATATTGAAATCATTTTAGATAACTATATAAACATACATAATCATAATAGCCAAGAAACGATGGAAAATTTAATAAAAAGAATTGATGATAGAGATCCTAATTTAGAATTGCATAATGTTTATACAAGTACAAAATTAAGAAGTATTGGTTTTGCAGTATTAGAGCAGTTAGTAAAGCAAGAAAACTTGCCGATTAAAACTTGTCAAATTTGTGGTAGATACTTTATTCCAACTTTTAGACAAAACGAAATCTATTGTGATTTGGAAAATGTCGATGGTAGCCCAACATGTAGAGAAAAAGGAGCAAGCGAAACATATAAGAAAAATTTGGAAAATATACCTGCATTATTATTATACAGAAGAACATATCAACAAAAAGTTATGACTGTATATAGAAATAAAGAAAATAAACAGTTAAAGAAAGATTTTGATAAATGGAAAAAAGAAGCACAAGAAAAAATTAAATTGTTTAAAAAAGGTCAATTAGATGAAGATACTTTGTATAACTGGATGATGGAAAATAAATAAAATATGGATAAGTAAAAATATTATCAATAATATGTAGTAAAATTTTGACTTTAATGTTATAATAATATTAATTTAGAAAGGATGGTATAAGTGGATAATATAAATTTAATGGAATATTGGTTAAATAGTAGTGAAGAAGATTATAATGTAATGAAATATTTATATAGTGGAAAGAAAAATAGTTATTGTTTATTTTTAGGACATTTAGTCATAGAAAAATTATTAAAAGGATTATATGCCAAAAATAACGAAGAAAACCCATATACAATAAAATCTCATAACTTATTGGCACTTGCTGAAAAATGTAATTTAGATTTAACTGATGAGCAAGTCGAAAAGTTACAAATAATTACACAATTCAATATAAGTGCAAGATATGATGATTACAAAGAATCATTTAATCGAAAATGCACAGATGAATATACATCTGAACAAATAAAAAATATAGAGGAGGTACGAACATGGTTGAAAAGTCTATTAACAGCGGAATAATGGAATCTATACAAAAATATATAGAAAAAATCAGTCAATACTATAAAATAGAAGCAATTATATTGTTTGGTTCTTATGCAAAAGGAACAGAAAATGAAGATAGTGATATTGATATAGCTATAATTTCAAGTGATTTTAATGATATTATTGAAGATGGAGCAAAATTAATTGGGTTGACTTGGAAAATAGATACTAGAATAGAGCCACACCCAATAACAACAGAAGATTATGAAAAAGTTTCAAATCCTTTTGTAAAGGAAGTAATGAATACGGGAATTAAAGTAGCATGAGTAATTTATTCACTTTCCTATGAGAATCCTTCTCATAGGAAATTTTTGTTATATTAAGCTATTTTAAGGCCAATATTGGTAATTCGTTGATAAATAGGAAACTTTATGATAATATATGAAAAGAAATGTAAAAAAATGAGCAATAATTTTAAAGGGAGAAAATTATAATGAGATGGGTACTAAAATTCATAAAAGAATATAATTTTAAATATTGGATTGCAAATATTATGATAGTATTAGGTGGGGGAATTTCAAAAGTTTTTCCAGTTATATTATTAGGAGAAATAATAGATAAAGGGATATACCAAAATAATTTTTCAAGTATTCCATATATGTTTATTACATCTATAAGTATGTATTTTATAGGAAGAATGCTAACTTATTTTGGAATATTAATAATAGATAATGTTAGATTCAAGCTAGCACATAAATTAAAAGTTGAATGTTATAAAAAATTAAATGAATTAGACCAATTATTCTATCAAGAAAATTCTCTAGGAGAGTTAAATACACGATTGACAACTGATGTCAATATTATTCATCACAATGTGTGTTTTGTGATAAAACAATCTATGAGTATGTTAACAACTAGTATTTTAGCTATAATATATTGTTTATATATTAATCCTATTTTAACATTAATTATTCTAATTCCAACACCTATAATTGCATTTATTTCTAGTAAGCATATTAAAAATTCTAAAAATTTATATACAGAGCAAAGAGAAAGCTTATCTGATTTAAATAGCTATATACAAGAAAATATAGAAGGAAATAGATTGGTAAAAACCTTTGGAACTGAACAAAAAGAAATAGATGAGTTTAAAACAAAAAATAGAAAAGTAAAAAATAAAAATATGAATATTCAAAATGTTAATATTGATTATAACAATAAAGTAACTTTCTTATCTTACTGTATGCAACTCTTATTAGTTATATTTGGTGGAATATTTGTAATAGAAGGTAATACAACAATAGGAGAATTTATTATTATTAATTCTTTTATAAGCACTATAAAAAGACCTTTTATAGAATTGAGTGGATTTATAAACGAGTGGCAACAATTTAAAGTATCTGTATCTAAAGTGAGAAAACTATTAGAAACAGAACCTAAAATTAAAAACATAGGAAATCTAGAATTGGATAATTGGAATGATATTACATTTGACAATGTGTCTGCAAAATATGAAAATAAACAAGTTGTTAAAAACATTAATCTAAACTTTAAGCCAAATAAAACATATGCTTTTATTGGAGAAATTGGAAGTGGAAAATCTACTATAGGAAAATTATTATTAAGATTAGTAGAAACCTCAAATGGTAAAATTACAATTAATGGAATTCCAATATATGATTATACTTTAGAATCTTTAAGAAAAAATATTGGTTATGTGTCTCAAACACCATTTTTATTTTCAGATACTATTGCAAATAATGTTTCCTTTGGAAATGAGAATTTAACAAAAGAAGAAATTATAAATTATTTAGAATTAGTGAAAGCTGATTATGTGTTTAATTTGCCATATAATATTGATACAATTATTGGAGAAAATGGGGTAAGTTTATCTGGAGGAGAAAAGCAAAGACTTTCTTTGGCAAGAGCTATTGCAAAGAAACCAAGTATTTTAATTTTAGATGATATAACTTCAGCACTGGATTTTGAAACAGAATTAGATGTAACCAATAATATTAACAATATGAAATATGAATGTACCAAAATTATTATTGCCCAAAAAATTCTTTCTGTAAAAAATGCAGATACCATTTTTGTTATGAGTAATGGAAAGATTGCAGAATGTGGTTCACATGGAGAATTATTACAAAAAAATGGAATATATAAAGAAATTTATGATATTCAAACAAATAGTATGGAGGAATGCATATGGAAGTAAATAAATATGATCAAGATGAAAAAAACACATCATTTAGTTTTTCTAATTATAAAAGAGGATTAGAGTATATAAAAAAGTATAAAGCTAAATTATTTATTGTATTTATTTTAAACTGTATATCAGTAATTACTACCTTATTTATTACTAAGATGTTACAATATGTGATTGATGATGTCATTCCTAGTAGCAATTATGAAAAGCTATTTATTATGATATTAATAGCATTCTTATTAGTATTGGTATCAATTATTTTAACAAAAGCTTATTCAAAAATATTGGCACAAGTAAATCAAAATATTGTAGAAGATATAAAGAATGATTTATTTTCTCATATTCAATATTTATCGTTTAATTATTATGATACAAGGCCTCACGGAAAAATACTAGTTAGGTTAACAGAATATGCAGAAGATGTATCTACTTTAATTACAGATAAATTAGTAACAACATTTTTAAACATATTTAATATGCTTATAATTTTAGTATTTATGTTTTTGACTAATGTTAAACTAACATTAATTGCAATAATAGGAATTATAGTACTTAGCTTAATATTTGCAATAACTGCTAGAATAAAAAGAAATTATAAATTATTAATAAATAACAAAAATTCTAATCTTAATGCATATCTAGTGGAAAGTTTAAAAGGAATGCAAACAACTCAAAGTTTTAATAGAGAAGAAAAGAATCAAAAAATATTTAATAAATTAAGTAAAGACTGGAGAGATGCTAGTTGTAAGTGTATAAAGTTTGGTAATATAGGTTGGTGTAGTGTTCAAATAATGTCCCACTTTGTATCTGCAACAATTTATTTTGTAGGAGCTTTTGTATTGTATCCAACTGTATCTGTAGGAGTTATTGTTGCTATGGGAAGTTATTCTTCTAATTTTTGGCAACCAATAGAAGATTTATTTAAAACATTAGATGAATTTATTAATTCTATTACATATCTAGAAAGAATATTTGAAACAATGGATGAAGAAATAGAAATTAAAGATGTAGAAAATGCAATTGATATCAACTTAGAAGGGTTAATAGAATTTAAGAATGTAACATTTTCTTATATAGATAATAGAAAAGTTTTAGATAATATATCTTTCAAAGTAAAACCACAAGAAAAGGTAGCTATTGTTGGAGAAACAGGAAGTGGAAAAACTACTATTACTAATTTAATTGGTAGATTTTATGATATTGATAGTGGCAAGATTTTGATTGATGGAAAAGATATTAAAAATTTAAAACTAAACAGCATTAGGAAACAAATTGCTATAATGCAACAAGAAAATTATTTGTTTAGTACAAGCATTATGAAGAATTTAAAATATGGTACAGATAATATAACAGATGAAGAAGTTATAGAAATATGCAAAAAATTAAATGTACATAACTGGATAATGACTCTAGAAAATGGTTATAATACGAAGTTAAGTAACAATGGAAAAAATCTATCTGATGGAGAAAGACAAGTATTATGCTATATTAGAACAATTATTAATAATCCTAAAATACTAATCTTTGATGAAGCAACAAGTAAGATTGATATAAAAACTGAAAAGATGCTTCAAAATCTAACAAAGGAAATGATAAAAAATAAAACATTAGTTACAATTGCACATAGGTTATCTACTATAGTAGATAGTGATAGAATACTATTTGTTAAGGATAAGAAAATAGTAGAATGTGGAACTCATAAAGAATTAATGCAATTAAGAGGTAACTATTATAATTTATATATGAGTCAAGCAGAAACACTTAATTAATTAAATACATATAAATATATAGGAACATCTCAAGAGTATAAAAAAATTATGAGATGTTCCTATAAAAATTTGGTCAATATATTAAGGGATTATCTTTCTAAATCCCACTCTTTTTCTAATTCTTCATGTTCTAATTGTTTTACTGGATCAATAAAAGTATTAGTTTGTTTTTCAAAATCCTTAATTAATTGTTTTGATTCTCCAATACCAAATCTATGACAAACCCAATCTATAAATTTTTCAACCGTTTCATAAAATTTATCAATGATCTTGTGTAGATGGCTATTTTCTTTTTCTAAAGACTTAATCTTACTTTTATATTTATATTCAATATCAAATTCCTTATTTTTAAATTCTTTTTCTAGTTCATTTTTTCTATTTTTATAATCAAAATCTAAATTATTGCTTTTCTTTTTATATTCATGTTCTAAATGCCTTACAGTACTGTGCAATTCTTCATTGTCAGCAAGTATTGAATTTCTTTCTTTTTGGTACATTTCAGCCTCATCAATAATTTTTGATTGTTTTGACAATTCCTTATGCAAAGCCAAATTATCTTTATATAATTCTTGTATTAGTTCATCTTTTGGCCTTATAATTTCATTTTCTACTTTTTCTCTATTAAGTTTAATTAATTTAATGTCATTTATATCTGGAATTTCTGGCAACTCTAATTTTATACTATCTAATACTTTTTTAGTATTTTCAAAATTAGTTATTTTCTTTAAATCTTCTATTTTTTGATGTTTTGATCCTGTTTCTTCTACTGGTAGACCTCTTTCTAAATCAAAACCCTTTGATGTTATATATTCGTGAAAAGCATTTTGCAATTTTCTATAACTATCTTTACCTCTCCAAAAATCTCTTGCACAGATTTTGTCTATTGGATTTCCTTTTTCATCTTTTGTATGAATTACAGGTGTATATACCAAGTGCATATGTGGTGTTGTTTCATCTAAATGTACTGCTGCTGATACTATATATTTCTCTCCAAGATTTTTGTAATTACATACAAACTTATAACTTTCTTTGAAATATCTTTTTGTTTCTTCTATTCCAATTTTATCAAAAAACTCATTATCAGATGTAATCATCATTTCACACATTATAATGCTATTACTTCTAATATGACCTTGTAAATTATATTCTTTTTTCATTTTATCAAATTCTTTTATATATGTTAGTTCATTTTTCTTACAGTAAAAATTTAAATGTGTTCTTGTGGGATCAATATCTTTATTAGAATGACCTTTTGACCTTCTATCATTGTGAATGTGTGACCCCTGTGCATCAACTCTTGTTAATTTATCATTTCTTATAATGGCATAGCTCATATTCTTCGTAGCCTCCTTTCTCACTAGAATAAATTTATTTGTCTAACATACTAGTCAAGCAAGCTTGACCGTATGGCAGGGTTTTACAACCCCACACCCCAAACCTAAAAATTGCTATTTGCATTTTTAGGTTCTTTCATAAAAAATGCATGTCGCAATTTTTATGAAAGTAGAGCCAAGAAAAATAAATTTTCTTGACTCTATCACTTTAGCAACTACTAAGCAGAAACCAGAGGGAGAGAGCTAAAGTGAATTAGGTGTAATAATCCCATTTATGAAAATAGAATTATTACACCTATATAAGCTGAAACCGTCGGTCGTTCGCCTCGTTTCATAGGTAGTCTAGTAAGTAGCTTTGCTACTATAATTGCTGATACTACTTTGTATCTTTGTTCATACTTGCCCAAACTTTTTACAATTACAAATCCATTTCAAGTTTTGCCACCGAATACTCTTTTATTTATTGTGAGTTTTTGTTCTAAGATCTCACTTACGCACTTTGTATAATTAGACTGCTTATACAAATGCGAATGAACTTTATAGCATCGGCTCATCACACCAAACACTTTTTAAGAGGTGTTGCATTTCTCTTTTGAATATAAAAAACTACCTATAGTTTTAAAACTACAAGTAGTTAGTTTGTTTCTTATTCAATTAGCCACCACAATCGAATATAAGGCGATAATAAATTAAAATAGGGTAATTATTTATCATTGACTTTTATAATGTTTAATATTAAAATAATGATATCAATAAGTAAGATTTTGTTATGACTTTGATAAATTTTGTCAAACAAATGTCAAACAATTTCGTTTAAAAATTTAATTTTGCGAAAGTATTGAAATTAAAATGTTTTTGAATTTTGCAACTATAAAATACTGATAAATAGCTACTTTAAACAGCAAAGAGTAATCTTAAATAATTGTAAGTATAAAATGAAAGGTACGACTTTGACTCTGGCATGCGCTAGTTCGAATCTAGCCAGCCCAACCAAGTAAAACTCTCAAATAATTGGGAGTCTATTTTTTTACAAAATTTTCATATATAGTATTTACAATTTTATTTAAATATGATAACATGCTTTTGAAAACTATAGAAGAAATTAGGAGGGGAACTATATATGAAAAAAGCAAGCAAAATTTTATTAAGTTTAATGGCATTTTTACTAATTATCTCTTTTAGCGTAGTAGTAAATGCTCATTCGGTAGAATTAGACCCAGACGGTTTAATATTTTTTCCGTTTTTAATCATAAACGGAGAAGGAAATATAGATATATCTACAACAGAAACTAACTATACTTTATTTTATCAGGCAGTAGAGATACCAAATGATATATATGACCAGATTAAAAATATACAATCTGAAGGTGAAGTAGCTTTAGACGCGATTGATGTTGAATTAGATACACTAAATGCAGATTGTGAAAATCTTGAGACTATTTATGATGAAGCATATGAAAAATATAATTCATTAATTGAAGGTGCAGTAGAAGGCTCTGAACTAGAAACAGCTAGAACGGAGTATGAAACAGCTAAGACTAATTACGAGAATAAAGTAGCAGAATATAATAACAAGGTGAAAGAATATAATGATAAAGTTAATGAAATAAACCAAAATATAAATGAGTTGACACCAATGTATGATGATGGTGCATGGCAAGAAACAGAAAATGGAGATTTTAAAATAGATAAATCAACCTTTTCTGGAACGAAGGCATTTGTATTATGGGCAAGATTAGATAAACAAGACGGAACAACAGTTTACGACGAGGTTATTTGTACTGCAGAAGGAACAATGCAAGAAGAAGTTAATGTTACATCTGTAGAATTAAATAGAACAGAATTATATTTAACAGCAGGAAGTGATTACATTTTAATAGCTACAATTAGTCCTGATAATGCTACAGATAAAACTTTAACATGGAGTAGTGATAATGAAGAGGTTGCTACAGTAGAAGATGGTAAAGTAACGGCAATAGGTCCAGGAACAGCAACAATAACTGTTAGGACAAATGATGGAAACTTTGAAGATACTTGTAAAGTAATAGTAACAAATGACATTTCAATAGATGATCCAAACATTGATAATAACGATAATAATAATGATAATAATAATGATGGTTCTAAGGATCCAACTATAGCAGGAGGAAAAATACCTCAAACAGGGGAACCTTTTATATTTGGAAGTGTAATTGCTATTTTAATCGTTAGCTCAGTAGTTCTTTATAGAAAAATGAAACATTATAATTTCAAGCAATAAAATACTAAATTAAATATATAATTAAATAATAAGAATTCTGTAATTATTTATTTTACAGGATTCTTATTATATTAACTTCAAGGATAGACTTAAAATAAACTTTAAACCAAATGAAAATAATACTAACCAAGAAGGATTTGAAGCTTATTTCTTGTATGCAATATTTTATATTACTTAATTATTTAATTTCTTAAAGAATAATATTCTTGTTACTATAAATATTATCACACCAGTTACTAATACAAAAAGAATAATTAAAGAATTTTCACCAGTTTGTGGTATTGGATCAGGAGACACTGTGTTATCTTTATCTGGAACAACACCAGGTTCTTCATATTCAACTCTTATTGTAGGAGAAACGTCTGATTCTTCATCTATTAGTCCGTTATTATCTTCTCCTGTAATCTCAACTTTATCATTTGTTTTTAAAACTACGTCTATAATATCTTTATCATAATCATCTTTTAAAGTTAATTTATAACTTAAGCTTGCTGTTTCGCCTTCACTTAATAATTCAATATTCCATGTAATAGAGTTATTCTCTGTATTTATTGTTTGAGACACTTCTCCAATATTTGGAGTGGCTACATATTCAAAATTGAAGTTATCAATAATTTCTTGTGGAAAATAATCTGTAATTGTAATATTTCTTAAAGTATTATCTGTAGTTATTACCAAACTATCGAAAATTTCATTAACTATGTTATCCTCTATTTCACTATCTGGTACATAGAAATATTTACTTGTCGTAGGATTTTCCTCTGTACCAAATACTGTTTCAGCTAATTCTCTGTATGTTTTCCCTGTAGTAGGCTCTTGTGTATCGTCTAAGTTAATCATAGAAGCAATTATTTCAATTCCACTTTGTTCTATTGATTCTAGTTTTGATTTAGTATTATTTAAAACTTCATCAGAATATGTCTGAAAGTTACCATTTATATCATTATTTGGAACACCATCTGTTAAAAGTATAATATATCTTTTTACATTTTCATCTGAAGAAAAGTTATCTCTAGCTATTGTTACACCAGCATCAATATTTGTTCTATTTCCAACTTCTAATTCAGACAAATTTGAAATAGCAGTCTTTACTTCTTCTGAAGAATTTGTTAATTCCTGTCTTAAAGAACCATCAGCTATAGTTCCTTCTGCAGAAGGTGAGCTAGAAAAACCTACTACGCCAACTTTAGCATTACTATTTTTTGCAAATATTTTATCAACTAATGAATTAGCAGAATCAATAACTACTTGTTTTCTAGTTTGATCTCCAATATAGTCTTCTGTCATACTAGAAGAATTATCTATAACGAAGAAAATTTCTACGTCTCTATTAGTTTCTTCAACTGTCTTTAAATTTGTTAATGTTAAAGTTAGAGTTACTGATTTTTCAGTTTCATCAAAAGCAGTAATCTTTTTTTCAAATCTTGCTAAATTCTCAATTTCAATTGTACATACATTATTTTCAACAACTTCTAATGAAGTAGTTCCATTAGCATTAGTGCCAGTATTAGAATTATTATTTGTATCATCTGTAACTGCATTAGTATTTATATTAATATCACTTGCAAAGACGCTTGTTGTCATACTTAAAATAAAAACTAAAGCCATTAATACAAATAAAATCTTTTTAGAAATTTTAATCATAATATCAGGTCTCCTTTTTTACAAATTTCAATATATATTATATAACAAAAAACTTGTAATTTCAAGAAAAATGCAAGTTTTTGTTTACGTTTACATTACATATATATTACAAAAGTGTTACAAAATAAAAAAATCCATTTAAAAAGTATAAAAAATATGTTACAATTATTGCGAAAATGAATAAAGGAGACAAGAATTTGAATAAGCAAGAAATACTAAATAAATTTATAAATGAAGAAGACAGACTATTAGTATCAAAACTACTTGATAAAATAGAATTTACAACAAAAAGAAACACAGTGGAATATACTGATTTCCTAGATATGAGGCAAAGACAGCTATTAGAAAAAACTTTAAAGGAATTAAAATATACAAGATACATTGCGTATGGGGGATATAAAACAGCGGAAAGAACAGTCATAATTACATATCCAGAGAAATTAGATGAAATATTTAAGGATAATAGATTTGATTTTGGTAGTATATTAGAAGTGATAAGAATAGTGTTACCAAATGAGCTAAAAGGAATGTATTCACATAGAAACTATTTAAGTGGAGTTATAAAAATAGGAATAAAAAGAGAAAAAATAGGTGATATACTAACAAGACATGATGGTGCAGATTTAATAGTATTAAAAGATGCTTCTAAATATTTATTAAATGGATTAAAAGATTTAACTAGATTTAGTAAAGCAGAATTTCAAGAAATAGAAACATCAGAGCTAAAGGTAGAAGAACCTAAAACAGAGAAAATAAATATAATTATTCCATCTATGAGAATAGATAGTATTGTATCTGAAATTATTAGAACGTCAAGAGCAAAAGCAATGGAAACAATAAAAGAAGAAAAAGTATTTGTAAATCATGAATTGATTTTAAAAGGTTCAAAAGAAGTAAAAACAAATGACATAATTACAGTAAGAGGTAAAGGTAGATTCAAAGTAGGAGAAATCTTAAATAATACTAAAAAAGGTAATTTAGTAGTTGAAGTAGAAAAGTATGTATAACGAGTAGAAGAAAAAGAGAAGAAAGGATTGAAAGTAAGGATGGAACTAATTAATGGTAAAGAACTTGCTAAAAAAATAAGGGGAGAATTAAAACTAGAAGTAGAAGAACTAAATAAAAAGAAAATTAAACCAAAACTTGCCGTAATAATGGTAGGAGATGATAAAGCTTCTGGAGTATATGTTCGTAACAAGAGTAAAGCATGTAACGAAATTGGAATAGAGTTTGAAGAATTTCTGATGGATAGTAGTATAAAGCAAGAAGATTTAATTAATTTAATAAACACATTAAACGAAAGAAAAGATATAAATGGAATATTATTACAAAGTCCAATACCACCACACCTAAATATAAGAGAAGCATTTAACACTATAAATTACAAAAAAGACGTTGATGGATTTAATCCAATAAATGTGGGAAAATTGTCAATAGGTGAAGACTCATTTATTTCATGTACACCTTATGGTGTTATAAAAATGTTAGAGGAATACGATATTCCTATTGAAGGAAAAAGAGCAGTAATTATAGGGAGAAGTAATATAGTAGGGAAACCATTAATCCAATGCTTATTAAACAAAAACGCTACTGTAACAGTATGCCATTCTAGGACAAAGAATATAGAAGAAATTACAAAAGAAGCGGATATCTTAATAGCAGCACTAGGAAAGCCTAAATTTGTTAAAGAGGATATGGTAAAAGAAGGCGCAGTTGTAATAGACATAGGAATAAATAGAAATGAAGAAGGAAAACTTGTAGGAGACGTAGATTTTGAAAATGTTTCTAAAAAAGCATCATATATAACGCCAGTACCTGGTGGAGTTGGACCTATGACTATTGCAATGCTTATGAATAATGTAGTTAAAGCTGCAAAAATCCAAAATAATATAAAATAAATTTATTTCGGGGGCAATTTCTTAAAAAGGAGAGATTGTTATGAAGATAAATTTAGATAAAAGCAAAATTAAAACTATAGAAATAGAAAATGAAATATATCCTGAAAAATTAAGGAATATATACAAACCACCTAAAAAAATATACTTATTAGGAAATGAAAAATTATTAAATCAAAAATCAATAGCAATAATAGGTTGTAGAGATTGTACAAAATATGGAATGGAGAATGCATACAAATTTGGATATGAACTTGCCAAAGAAAACTTTTGTATAATAAGTGGTTTTGCAAGAGGTATAGACACATATTCACATAAAGGTGCAATTAAAGCAAAAGGCAAAACAATAGCTGTACTTGGTTGTGGTTTGGATGTTATATATCCACCAGAAAATATAGAATTATATAAACAAATATTGATAAATGATGGTGCAATTATTAGTGAATATCCATTAGGAAGTAAGCCAGAAAAATATCATTTTCCAGAAAGAAACAGAATAATTAGTGGACTTTCTAATGGAGTATTAGTTATAGAGGCAAAAGAAAAAAGTGGAACTATGATTACAGTTGATTTTGCACTAGAACAAGGAAGAGAAGTATATGCAGTCCCTGGAAATATATCAAGCGATAATTCTTATGGAACAAACGAACTTATAAAAGAAGGGGCAATACCTGTAACTGGCGTAAATGACATTGTCGGGTTTAGGGACAGGTCTTTTTCCGACAAGTTTGTCATATTTGGGGACAGGTCTAGATAATTCTAAACACTAATTTATTTTAGACCTGTCCCAAAATCCGACAGGTTTGTCGGAAAAAGACCTGTCCCTAAATATGACAGAAACAAAGGAGATGAGAAAATTGGAAGAAGCAAAAGCTAAAAAAATAAATGTAGAATTGTATACAAGATATAAAACATTTTCATGGGATTTATTATTCTATTATGCAATAATATTTTTATTCTTTACAGAAACAAAAGGAATAAATGCAGCAGACGTACTTTTAGCAGAATCTTTTTATCCAATTTTTAAAATTATATTTCTAATTCCTGCTACAATTTTAATATGTTCACTCGGAAAGAAGAAAAGCCTTATGGTAGGAAACTCTTTTGTGGCAGCAGCCATTTTTACATATATTATAGGGAATAGCTTTATATTTATTGTAATAGGAGAATTACTATCAGCAATAGGCTTTATAATAAAGGGAGTATGTGAATCAAATATTTTATATGACTCATTAGAAAAAAATGAAAAACGAGGAATAATATTTGGTAAAATAGAAGGCAAAGGTACTTCATATTATTACTATATAGATGCAATATCAGCTGTAATAGCAGGTGTGTTATTCTCAATAAATGGATATATACCAATGATTTTTTGCTTACTTATGAGCATGTTTTCAATATATCTTTCAAGTAAATTTAAAGATATAGATGAAAGAGAAAAAATGAGCATTAATAAAATAAAAGGAGAATTTAAAGATTTAGTAAATTCTTTCAGACTATTTGGAAAATCACCAAGGCTTAAAAATTTAATATTTTTTGGTGCATTAATATCAGCAATAATGCTATCAATAACAATGCTTAGAAGTAGCATTATGCAAGATATAGGAATACCATCAGAGTACTTTGGAATAATATTTGCGTTGTTAGGATTAATATCTGGAATATCGGCTAAAAATGAACACAGATTCCATAAAAAATTTAGAAACAAAACACTAGCAAGTTTAGCAATTCCATTAGTATTTTCATTTATTATACTTGGAGTTGTATGTAGTGCAAATATATCGTATGGAGTAAATGTAGCAACTGTATTAATAGTATTTTTAGTACAGTATGTAGTAAAAGGACCATTTTACCCTTTAATAAAGCAATACATGAACAACTTTACAACAGCAAACTTACGTACAAAAATCTCATCTTCATTTAACTTATTAGAAAATATACTAAGATTTTTAGTAACATTTATGGCATCAAATTTATTAAGAATTACAACAACTGCAAACACATTTACTATTCTTGGATGCATACTTGGAGTTATTGTGGTGTTAATGCTAGATAACATGAGAAAAAAAGTAGGGTTAAAGCCAGAAGAATATTTAGAAAAAGATATAAAAATACTAGAACTTAAGTGAAGCGTGGACAAGAGGGACACTCCTTTTTGTCCACGGTTTATATTAATAACAATACAATTATATATTATTTTTAAATGTGGACAAAAAGGAGTGTCCCTCTTGTCCACGCTTCTTAAAATTTTTCTTAAAAATCCATTGACATATTTTAATATTATTTATAAAATATATGAAGAAAAATTGGAGAATTATGCTCAAACGGATTTAAGAGTTAGACAAAGGAAAAAATAAGTAAAATACCTAAGGAGGAAATAATTAATGTACACATTCAATAAGATAATAGTAAATCCTCAGTTACCAAAAAGGATTGAAAAGTTATCAGTAATAGCAAATAATTTATGGTGGTCATGGAATACAAATTTCTTAAAATTATTTAAAGAAATTGATATAGATGTATGGGAAAGAGTAGGAAAAAATCCAGTAAAATTCCTAAAAAAAGTAACTCAAGAAAAGCTTGAAAAAGCAGCTGAAGATTCGGATTTTTTGAAACAATATGATAGATTTGTTAAAGATTTTGAAGATTATATAAAAAGCAAAAATACATGGTTTAATAAAAAATATCCAGATAATACTAATGATTTAATAGCATATTTTTCTGCAGAATATGGCTTAGATGAGATACTTCCAATATATTCTGGAGGACTTGGAATTTTATCAGGAGATCATTTGAAATCTGCAAGCGATTTGGGAGTACCTTTAGTTGCAGTAGGTCTTTTATACAAAAATGGATACTTCTGGCAAACGATAAATGGTCAAGGAGTACAAGAAACTGAATATAGAGATTTAGATTTAGAAAACCTACCAATACTTCCTGTAAAGGATGTAGATGGAGAAGATTTAATAATATCAGTAGATTTACCTAAAAAGAAACTATACATTAAAGTATGGGAGATAAAAGTAGGACGTGTAACTCTATACTTAATGGATTCAGACATTGATGCAAATATAGCTGAATATAGAGGAATAACAAAAACCCTATATGGAGGAAATCAAGAAACTAGAATACAACAAGAAATTGTACTTGGCATGGCAGGAGTAGAGCTTTTAAGAAGAATAGGTGTAAAACCAACTGTATACCATATGAATGAAGGGCATTCATCTTTCTTAATATTAAAATTAATAGAGAATACAATAAAAGATAAAAAAGTATCTTTTAATATAGCAAAAGATATAGTATCTTCTAAAACAGTATTTACAACACATACACCAGTACCAGCAGGAAATGATATATTTCCAATAGAGTTAATGGATATATATTTTAAAGATTATTGGGATAAGCTTGGAATAAGCAAGCAAGACTTCTTTAAAATGGGTAAAAAGCCAAATAGCAGTCCAAGCAGCGGATTTGATATGGGAGTGTTAGCACTTAAAGTTGCTGGAAAGAAGAATGGTGTAAGTAAATTGCATGGTGCAGTTTCGAGAGAATTATTTGGAGATATTTGGCCAAATATTGCTGCAAATGAAGCACCAATAACTTATGTAACAAATGGAATACATACTTGTAGTTGGCTACCACAAAATATAAAGAATTTATACAATGAATACTTAGCACCATATTGGCAAGACAATATATATAATGATGAAACATGGGAGAGAATAAATAACATACCAGATGAAAAACTTTGGGCTGTACACATGGAAAGAAAAAGAAAACTAATTGATTTAGTGAAGAAAAGTACAACACAAAGATTACATAGATGTGGATACAGTTATCAAGAAATAGAGAAAATAACTTCTAAATTAAGTGAAAATGTATTAACAATAGGTTTTGCAAGAAGATTTGCTACATACAAAAGAGCAACATTAATATTTAAAGATTTAGAAAGAATAACACAAATATTTAGTAACGAAAATAGACCTTTGCAAATAATATTTGCGGGAAAAGCGCATCCAGCAGATAAAGAAGGCCAAGATTTAATAAAATATATACACGAAATATCTATGAAACCACAATTTAAAGGAAAGATATTCTTACTAGAAAACTATAATATAGCAATGTCTAGATATCTAATAAGTGGTGTTGACGTATGGCTTAATACTCCAAGAAGACCAATGGAGGCTTCTGGAACAAGTGGACAAAAAGCATCAGTATGTGGAGTGCCTAACTTTAGTGTATTAGATGGCTGGTGGGCAGAAGGATATAATTCAAAAAATGGCTGGTATATAGGTTTAAATGATGAGTATGAAAATAACGAGGTACAAGACAAAGCAGACAGCGAAGATATATATAATACATTAGAAAATAAAATATTACCTACATATTATGATAGAAATAAAGATAACATTCCAGAAAAATGGGTAAAGATAATGAAAAATTCTATCATATCAACGGGAGGAAGATTTAGTACTTCAAGAATGCTTGTTGATTATGTAGAAAAGTTATACATTCCACTTTGCAATTTATATGACAACTATTATAGTAGATTAGATAAAGTTACAGAATTTAATGGATGGAAAGAAGATTTATATAGAAATTGGGAAGATATAAAAATAACTCAAGAAAATAATTTGGACAACATTACAATAGATGCAGGAAACTATATAGACGTGAAATGTAAGGTAAGTTTACCAAATATATCTGTAGATAATATTACAGCGGAAGTATATTATGGAAGAATTGAGGATAATGGTGTTGTAGATGATATTCAAATTATTCCAATGAAGCTAGAAGAAAAGGATAACGAAAACAAAATATATACATACACGGCTAAAATAAGGTTAGTAAATGGTGGAGAATATGGATATACATTTAGAGTAATGCCAAAACATGAAATGATATTAGATGAGCAAAATTTAGATTTAATAAAATGGATATAAAGTAGTTTTTTATTTCAAAATATATAAGTTCAGAAACATTCGGAAGAAGGGGGAAGGAACAATGGAAGAAACAAATAATTTAGACACAAAACTAAATGAAGAAAAAGCGGAAAAGAAATTAAGAGACAAAAAGAACACATTTACATTAATATATATACTAGTAGGAATATTTTTAATAGCAGTAATAGGGTTACTTGCTTATGCATTTTTAGTAACAAAATAACTTAATAAAGAGAGAAAAAAAGAAGCTATCCATAATTCAATAAATGGATAGCCTCTTTTTTAATAGTAAATCATATAATCTATATCTGGAAAAATACAGTCTATTTTACTAATATCTTTCAAAAACTCTTCATCAATCTTATCGTCTTTAATCTGATAATATAGTTTAGTAAATCTACCAATATGGTCTTTAATTCTCTTTTTAGCATAATCTACCATAGTTCCATTAGTTATAATAAATAACCAATCACTACTTTGTGCAAGAAGGAGTTCGCGTGCACATTGATTTAATGCTTTTCTTCTTAAAGAAGTCTTTTTTTCATTAGGATATAAATGAGCAAGTTCTACCATACGGTCTCCTGCTACATGTAAATGTCTATGTACGTAGTCATTTGTTTGGTTAAGCCATACTTCACTATATCCATTTGCACCCCAACTTGACCTACAAGGAGTAGATACTTGCATTAAAGGATATTTATCTATATATTCACTTGGTGTAATTAATTCAAAATTACAATCATCATAATATATTTTCTTAAACAATATATATAACCAATATGGACCTTCATACCACCAATGCCCATAAAGTTCAGCATCATAAGGACATAGAATAATTGGTGGATTACCCATAAGAGGTGCAAGTTTATTTATTTGTGACTCTCTACTATCAAAGAAGTGTCCTGCTTGTTTTTCTGCAGAATCTTTTGCCCATTGTATGTTATAATAGTCTTTATCACAATCTTTTCCTGTAATTCTATGATATTTAATACCAGTATGAACTCTTGCACCATTTGAAGCTATGTATGGCTTTATATATTCATAAGGTGCATCATAGCCAATATCTCTGTAAAATTCTCTGTAATTAAAATCACCAGGATAACCATTAATTGAACTCCATACTTGTCTTGAAGATTCAATATCTCTACCAAAAGCAATAACACCTTCTGGAGAAACTATTGGCGCAAATGTTCCATATATTGGTGTTGGATTAGCATATAGAATACCATGAGATTCGGTAATAATATAATCTATACCAAACTCTTTTAAGTACTTATCTGCTTCTGGTATATAACCACACTCTGGAAGCCAAATACCACGAGGTTTTCTTCCAAAATATTTTTCATAAGTTTGCACACCAACTGCAATTTGAGCTTTAACAGTTTGCTCTGTAACATATAGTATTGGAAAATATCCATGTGTTGCACCACAAGTTATAATCTCTAGCACACCAATATCTTGGAAATGTTTAAATCCTTGAATTAAATTACAGTCATACATATCTTTAAATACATGTAAGTCATTTGTGTATCTATCTAAATAATATTTTGCTAAATTATTTTCTTGTTTCTTATCTTTAGTCCTTACTAATTCTTTTTCACATAATTCAATATGCTTCTTTAGATACTTAATATATCTTTTTTGAAGCAATTTATTATCAAGCATATTAAGAAGAGGAGGAGTAAGTGACATTGTAATTCTAAAATCGACTTTTTCCTCCTCTAATTTTTTAAAATTTAATAATAACGGTATATATGTTTCGGAAATGGCTTCATATAGCCATTGTTCTTCTAGGTAATCTTCACTTTCTGGATGATGGATAAAAGGCAAGTGTGCATGTAACACAAAACTTACATATCCCTTTTTATTTGCCATGTTATTTAGACCTTTCTTTAGTATATTTATATGTCTTTTATTATATATTATTTAAAGCTAGAACTATTTGAAGAAGGATTTAATCTTGCTTTATCTAATTCTTCTATTTCAAGTTCATCTTTATATATCTCTTTATACATTTCATAAATATTATATACTTTTCCAATATTTTTCATAAATGTTATAGACGAAATTTCTTTTTCCTCTATAAAGTTATTTTTCACATTCTTAAAGAAAACAGATTTACCAAGTCTATCAAATAAAATGTGATTATTTGGCATTTCCATATCATTTGAAGTAGAAACGTAAATATAACTATCTATATTAGAACTTGAATAAATTGGTATTCTGCCAAGTTCAACAGAATAATCGCAATCTGCATCATTTAAATGTAAATACCAGCTATTTGCAAAATCATTTATTTCAACTTCAAATGTATAATTCATAGTTTTATTTGTAATTATTAATACTGGTTTTGTGGTATCAAAAAAATCCTCTCCATACTTTTCTATATATGTTTCTCTATCTTTGTCAGATATATCCCAATAAATGAAAAGTGTAGTAGGAGTTTGAGCCAAGATTTTAACAGTAGTTTCGTTATATCTATATGGTAAATCATAATATTCTACATTGGAAATAATAGGCTTTGCAACTTTTTTAGCCACCTTTTTTGCAGTCTTTTTTCTTGAAGTAGTACTACTTTTTTTAGCTGCTACAGTAGTCTTTTTTGTGGTTTTAGTACTTGTAGATTTTTTTGCTACATTAGAATCACTAGCTACTTTTTTGGCAGCATTAGCTTTTTTGTTATTTGCTTTTTTTACAGAACTATTTACCTCTACCTTTGAGACTTTCTTTGTATCTTTTTTCTTTGAAGTAGTAGTCCTTTTAGTAGAAGTTTTTTTCTTATTTACTTTTTCATTATCTAGTATATCTAATTCATCTTTTGATTTCCTTGGCATTTTTTCCTCCGCACAAATAAAATATTCTAATATATAATATATCAAACAATAAATAAATTCAAGAGAAAAAAGGAAAAAATATGTAAAAAATATTTAACTAAATGGAAGAAAAAGTAAACAGAAAAAGAAAGGTAAAAAATGAACAAAAAAGTTTAAAAAATGTATTGAAAAAATAAAGCTGTTAGTGTAGAATAAAAACGTACTGGAAGTATAAAACGATAAAGTACGAAAAAACTATTAATTAAATAAAAGTAAAGAAGTTCTTTGAAACAAAAAAGTATTGATAGTACAGGTACTTTGAAGTTTTAAA
>CALXVB010000002.1 GCA_944391855.1 uncultured Clostridia bacterium
GACACAGAAACAAACGAGAAGTATGTTCCTTATTGTATTGAGCCATCACTTGGATGTGATAGAGTAGCTTTAGCATTTTTATGCAATAGCTATGACGAAGAAGAAATTGCAGAAGGAGATACAAGAGTTGTGTTACATTTGCATCCAGCATTAGCCCCATACAAAGTTGCTGTGTTACCTCTTTCTAAGAAGCTAAGTGAGAAAGCAGAAGAAGTGTATGTTAAATTATCTAAAAAATTCATGTGTGATTATGACGAAGCAGGAAGTATAGGAAAGAGATATAGAAGGGAAGATGAGATAGGAACACCATATTGTGTAACTATTGATTTTGACACTGTTCAAGATGATTCTGTAACAATAAGAGATAGAGACACAATGGAACAAGTAAGAGTAAAAATAGAAGAATTAGAAAATTGGTTAGAAGAAAAAATAGAATTCTAAAAAATGGTTAAAGTAAAAGGTGTGGACAAAATGAAGTGTCCCCTTTGTCCACACTTTTCGAAAGAAAGGAAGAAAAGTGGAAGAAACAACTGCAAAAAAATCTAGAGGCGTATCCTTTATGAAAAACGTACTACTTTTAATGGTATCAGAAATTGTAGTAAAAGTATTAGGGTTGGTATATAGGTTAGTTATAACAAATATAGAAGGTTTTGGAGATGCTGGACTTGGATATTATTCATCAGGATACCAAATTTATGCACTTCTTCTTACATTATGTTCTATAGGAATTCCAAGTGTCATATCAAAATTAGTTTCAGAAAGATTAGCTGTTGGAAATAACTATGGCGCACAACGAATTTTTAAAACTGCATTAAAGTTATTTACTGGAATTGGCTTATTTTTATCATTAGGACTATTCTTTGGTGCAGATTTAATCGCAACTAAAATATTAAACGTTCCAGATGTGGCATATGTTTTAAGAGTACTTGCACCAGCTATTGTTTTTGTGGCAATGTCTGCAGTATTTAGAGGATATTTTTCTGGACAGCAAAATATGAAACCAACTAGTGTTACACAAATATTAGAACAATTTTTAAATTGCGTTCTAACTATACTTTTTGTGTATGCACTAGTTGGAAAAGAGCCATATATAATGGCAGCAGGAGGAAACTTATCTACTACATTAAGTATAATTATTACATTTTTATACCTAATTACATATTACAAAAAGAATAAAATTGAAGTAGATAAAGAGCAAGACATTTCAGAAGAGGAAAAGAGAACAAATAGAGAATTAGTAAAAACAATACTTGCATTATCTATACCAGTTACAATAGGTTCTGTAATATCTGTAATAAGTTCAGTTATAGATACTGCTACAGTAAGTAATTGTATACAACAAGCATTTGCAGGGTTAGTTACTGGTGGAAAAGAAGTATTAGAGCAAATTGCTATGGAGAAAACGGGTATATTATCTAAAGTAGATAATTTAACTAATTTACCAATAGCTATAAACTTAGCTTTTTCAACAGCATTAGTACCAGCAATATCAGAATCTATAGCAAAGAAAGAGTATACAGTTGCCTCTAAAAGATTATCATTTTCAATCTTGGCATCAATAATTATAATAATTCCATGTGCTATAGGATATATATGTTTATCAGACCAGATATTAAATTTAATCTATCCAAATGCGCCAGATGGAGGAATTGTATTAAAATTATCATCTATATCAATGATATTTGTTGCATTAAGCCAAACGATTAATGGCGGACTATATGGAATTAATAAGCCTCTTATACCAGCTATATCGTTAGCAATAGGTGCTGTAATTAAGTTAATATTAAATCTTGTGCTTGTAAGTAATTCAAATATAAATATACTTGGTGCACCAATTAGCTCTATAATTTGTCAAATAATAGCATTTATTATTTGCTATAAAGCATTAACTAAAAAAGTTAAATTAAATATACGACCAGTTAGATATATTGTAAAACCACTTTTAGCAGGTATAATAATGGGAGTAAGTGTGTACTTTATAAATATGGGATTAAGTATGATAATGTCTGCTACTATTTCAACATTAGTATCAATTTTATCAGGGGCAATAATATATGTGGCTATGATATTTATATTAAAAATACTTACTAAAGATGAAATACTAATGGTTCCTTTTGGAAGTAAGCTATTATCAAAACTAAAATTAAATAATGAATAAAATTATAAAAAAACATATAAAATAATAATAAAAAAATAATATTTTTAAGGTATTTTTAAGGTAACTTAAATAAAATGGAGTAATAAAATGGGTAAGCTTAACTATTTATTTAAACGTATAATTCAAATGGATTATAAAAACATGATAAAAATTGCAAAAAGTATTGGAAAGAAAATTAAGAAAAACTATATCTTAATATTATTAGACATGTGCAGATGCGGTTTTAAATATCAAGCAGGATATTATGATTATCAAGAATTTGAATTCTATAATTTAGACAAAAACCAAAGAAAAACATACTTAACAAGAGGAAAGAATAATGAAATTATAAAAAATTTCAACGAAAAGTCTAAATTCCATATTTTTGATAACAAAGACGAATTCTATAAAACATTTAATACATTCTTAAAAAGAAAATGGATGATATTAGATGGAAACAATCAAAACGAATTTACTAAATTCTTAAAAGAAAATAAAACAGCAATAGTAAAACCTGTTGATGGAGAAGGTGGTAAAGGTGTAGAGAAGATTGAATACACAAGTGATGAGGCATGTGAAGAATTATATAAAAAGTTAATAAATAATAATCAAACTATTGTAGAACAATGCATAACTCAAAACAAAGAATTAAATAAATTATATTCGAATTCTGTGAATTCCTTAAGAATGTTCACATTTTACAAAGATGGAGAATCGCACTTTTTACAGGCTATTTTAAAGATAGGCAATGGTGGAGTTGTAGACAATTTTTCAAGTGGAGGCATGTATACTTATCTTGATGAGAACGGAGTTGTTTATGTTGAAGCTATTGACAGATTGGATAACATATATAATGAGCACCCTATATCTAAATGCCCAATAGTAGGCTTTAAAGTACCAATGTTTAAAGAAGCTGTGGAATTAGTAAAAGAAGCAGCAAAAGTGGTTCCAGAAATTGGATATGTAGGCTGGGATGTAGCTATAGGGGAAAATGAGCCGATAATGATAGAAGGTAATTGCTATCCAGGAGTCTTCCAAGTAAAACCAAGTTTAGTAAAAGACAAAGAGAAAGTAGGATTAATTCCTAAATACAATGAAATTATGCATATTTTCTAGTCCACAGTAGTTTGAAAAAACGAAGGGAAGAAAAGTATTGGGAAAAATTAAGTATATTTTAAAAAGATTAAAAGAAATGGACAAGAAGGCTATGTTTGAGAAAATAGATTCTATCCACAAAAAAACAGGAAAATCAAAAATATATTTATTATATGATATGCAAAAGTGTGCTAGAAAATATGGTGCAGGTTATATGGATTATGACCTGTTTGAAATGTATAATTTAAATAAAGAGCAACGTGACACATATATAACAAGAGGAAGAAATAACGAAATAGTCAGAAAATATAATAATAAAGAGTATTTTCATATATTCGAAAACAAAGATGAATTTAATACTCTATTTAAAGACTATATAAAAAGAGATTGGATAAAAGTAAAAGATACACCAAAAGAAAAAGTAATTGCTTTTATGGAAAAGCATAATGAATTTATGGCAAAGCCAATAGATGGTGGCTGTGGACATGGAATTGAAAAAATTAATACATCTAATTACAAATCTTTAGATGAGGTATATGATAAATTAACAGAAGGAAATAATAATTTTGAACTTGAAGAAGTTATAAAACAGCATTCGGAGGTAAGTAAAATATATCCAGATGCAATAAATACAGTTAGAGTTGTTACAATATTGAAGGACAATGTACCACATGTGATATGTGCATATTTTAGAATTGGAAATGGAAAATATGTAGACAATTTTAATAGTGGTGGAATGGTAGCACCAGTAAATGAGTTAACTGGTGAAGTTGTAGACAGAGCTATTGACAAGAAGAAAAATTTATATGAAAATCATCCACAAACAGGTGCTAAAATAAAAGGATTTAAGTTTCCAGATTGGGACAAAGCTATATCAATGTGTAAAGAGGCTTCAAAAGTTGTTCCACAGATGGGATATATTGGTTGGGATGTTTGTTTTACGCCTAATGGACCAATATTTGTGGAAGGAAATGAATTCCCAGGACATGACATATATCAGCTACCAGAACATACACCAAATAAAATTGGAATGACGCCTAAATTTAATATATAGTAAAGTGATACAAAAGGGGAAAGCAAATGAACGACATATTAAAATATTTAATAATTTACTTAATCGTAATAAATTTAGTAGCATTTTTAGCAATGTATATAGATAAAAGAAAAGCAAAATATGGAAAATGGAGAATACCAGAGCAAACTTTGTTTATACTAGCATTAATAGGAGGAAGTATTGGTGCCATTGCAGGAATGTATATATTTAGGCATAAAACTAAGAAATTAAGATTTTCAGTAGGCTTTCCTGTGATATTAGTATTACAAATAATACTGATAATTTCTTTATGGAATGATTTTATAAAATAAAATAAATAATAAATGCAATAATTAGCATAGATACAGAGAAAAGGTCTATTTTAATTATTGCATTTTAAATATAATACATATAATATAATGCATATAAGTAAAAAATTATTTGCTATACATATTTACTTTTTTGAAATATATCGATATAATTAACACATAAAATTTACCAAAGCTGTATAAAAAATATTAATTTGCAAAAGATATAAATATAGGGAGGAACGTTTAATGGATAAAAAATATGTATATTTATTTAGAGAAGGTAATGCTTCTATGCGTGAATTACTTGGAGGTAAAGGCGCAAATTTAGCAGAAATGACAAACTTAGGTCTTCCAATACCACAAGGTTTTACAATAACTACTGAAGCCTGCATTGATTACTATAACAATAATGAAAACATATCAGAAGAGATTAAATATCAAATTTTTATGAGCTTAAAAGAGTTAGAGAGAATAACAGGAAAAGAGTTTGGAAATCCAGTAAATCCGCTTCTTGTATCTGTACGTTCTGGTGCAAGAGCATCTATGCCAGGAATGATGGATACAATATTAAACTTAGGACTAAATGAAGCTGTAGTTGAAGCAATGGCAAAGAAAAATGAGAGATTTGCATATGATAGCTATAGAAGATTTATTCAAATGTTTAGCGATGTTGTAATGGAAATACCAAAAACTTTATTCGAGGCAGAAATAGATAAAATAAAAGCTAAAAAGAAAGTAAAACTAGATACAGAACTTACAGCAAAAGATTTGAAAGAACTTGCTGAAAAGTTCAAAGAGATATATAAAAGAGAACGTGGAGATGAATTTCCAACTAATCCAGAAGAACAATTAATGGCAGCTGTAAAAGCCGTATTTAGATCTTGGAATAATCCTAGAGCAATAACATATAGACGTTTAAATGATATACCAAGTGAATGGGGAACAGCAGTAAATGTGCAAGAAATGGTATTTGGAAATATGGGAGAGGACTGTGGTACAGGTGTTGCATTCTCACGTAATCCAGCAACAGGAGAAAACAAAATATTTGGCGAATATTTAATGAACGCACAGGGCGAAGACGTTGTTGCAGGTATTCGTACACCAGAACCAATAGAAAAATTAAAAGAAACAGACATGGAAGCATATCAGGATTTTGTAATGTATGCTACAATGCTTGAAAAACATTATAAAGATATGCAAGACATGGAATTCACAATAGAAAATGGCAAGCTATACTTCTTGCAAACTAGAAACGGTAAAAGAACTGCAACTGCAGCACTTCAAATTGCAGTAGACCTAGTAAATGAAGGAATGATAACAGAAAAAGAAGCAGTTTTAAGAGTTGAGCCAAACCAATTAGACCAATTACTTCATCCAAATTTTGACAATGAAAAATTAAAAGAAGCTCACCCAATTGCAAAAGGTTTAGCAGCATCTCCTGGTGCAGCAACTGGTAAAGTGGTATTTACAGCAGATGAAGCTTTAGCAAAACATGAAGCAGGAGAAAAGGATTTAATTTTAGTAAGACTTGAAACTTCTCCAGAAGATATAGATGGTATGCATGTATGCCATGGAATACTTACAGTAAGAGGGGGTATGACTTCACATGCAGCGGTTGTGGCACGTGGAATGGGAACATGTTGCGTATCAGGTTGTTCAGAAATATCTGTTGATGAAGAAGCAAAAATATTTACTGTAGGTGGTAAAATATACAAAGAAGGAGATTGGATTTCTTTAGATGGTTCTACAGGAAATGTATATGGAGAAAAAATAGATACAGTTACAGCACAAGTTACAGGAAATTTTGCTAAATTCATGGATTGGGCAGATAGATATAGACAAATGGAAGTTAGAACAAATGCAGATACTCCAAAGGATGCAAAACAAGCATATGAATTTGGGGCACAAGGTATTGGGTTATGTAGAACAGAGCATATGTTTTTTGCACCAGAGAGGATAGCTGCAATAAGAGAAATGATAGTATCTAAAACAAAAGATCAAAGAGAAAAAGCATTAGATAAAATACTTCCAATGCAAAGAGGAGATTTTGAAGGCTTATTTAGAGAAATGAAAGGGCTTCCAGTAACAATAAGATTACTAGATCCACCATTACATGAATTTTTACCACATACAGACGAAGAAATAGCAGCTTTAGCAAAAGATATGAATATGACATTTGATGAATTAAAAGAAGTAGTTGTGAGTTTACATGAATTTAACCCAATGATGGGACATAGAGGTTGTAGATTAGATATAACATATCCAGAAATTGGTGTAATGCAAACAAAAGCAATTATAGGTGCAGCAATAAATGTAAAAAACGAAGGAATAGACGTAAAACCAGAAATAATGATTCCTTTAGTAGGAGACTATAAAGAGCTTGTATATGTAAAGAATATTATTACAAAAACAGCAGATGAAATGCTAAAAGAAGCAAATATGGATATCAAATATATGGTAGGAACAATGATAGAAATACCAAGAGCAACATTAATTGCAGACAAAATAGCAAAAGAAGCAGAATTCTTCTCATTTGGTACAAATGACTTAACACAAATGACATTTGGATTTAGCCGTGATGATGCAGGTGAATTCCTAGGTGAATATTATTCTAAAAACATATATGATTTTGATCCATTTGCTAGAATAGATGAAGAAGGAGTAGGTAAGCTAGTAGAACATGCTATAAAACTAGGAAAACAAACAAGACCAGATATAGAACTTGGAATTTGTGGAGAGCATGGAGGAAATCCGCCAACAGTAGAATATTGTCATAGAATTGGACTTACTTATGTATCTTGTTCACCATTTAGAGTTCCAATAGCGCGCTTAGCAGCAGCACAAGCAGCAATAAAATATCCAAGATAAGGAGAAAAATGGAAGAAATAATTTTAGCAACAAATAATAAAGGAAAAATAGAAGAAAAGCTCTAGAAAAATTAGTAATATAATAAAATAAAAGGTAAAAGTGGAAATAGATTAATTTTTAAATTTATTTCCACTTTTGTTTTATCTTATATTATTTTAAAATATAAATTTGAAAAAACATGGTAATACTAGAAAAATTTAATATATTAATAATTAATGTCATTTAAATAAAAAAATAAAATATGGAAACAATAACAATATATAAGGAGGTATAAAAGAATGAAAAAAACAACAAAATTTTTAATATTTTTTCTATTAATTTTTTCTAGTTTATTAATTTTTACTAACACTACAAAAGCTGCAGAGACTGAAAATGCAACAGATGAATCAAGCCTAATTTCTGCAATACAAAATGTAGATGATGGTGGAATTGTAGAAATTCAGAATAATATAACTGTAACACAGCCTATAGTAATACAAAAAACACTTACAATAGATGGAAATGGTTATACAATATCAGGTTCTACAGATTGGACATCAACTTCAGGAAATCAAACTATGTTTACAGCACAATTTGCAGCTGGAAAACTTACTTTAAAAGATATAAATTTAAATAATGGACCAAAATATGGTGTACAATCTTATGATGGTGCAACAGTTATATTAAATAATGTATCTATAACAGGATTTAGATATGGTGGAGTTCTTGCAAATGGCGGTAACGTAGAGATAATTGATTTACATTTAGGATATAATGGTACTAACGCAAACAACGGAATAGAAATAGATAAAGGTTCTGCTGCTACAAATAATCCTACATTAACTATGAATGGTACACTAACTTCAGATAGTGATGAAAATGTAGTTCGTGTTGCAGATAATGGATATCTTACAGAATTTACAGTAACTAATACAGAAAACACAGAGAATAAAGTAGTTATAGCAGGAGATAAAGTAGTATTAACAGACGAAAACAACAATGTTATTTCAGAAACAACTGTACCTGAAACGATTACTCCAAATACAGACGCAGAAGCAATAGTTATAACATTAATACATGGAGAAAAAACTGAAAAGATAGCTACTGAAAAAGGCAGTACTATTACAGAGGCATTTTTAAAAGAATATATAACTGTAGAAGATGGTTATGAAATAGATGGATTCTTTACAGATGATAAATATACTGATAAATTTGATTTTTCAAAAACATTAGATGCAGACACAACAATATATGCTAAAATTTCTAAAATAGAAAATGATAGTAATAACAATGATAATAATACTGAAGAAACAAAACCAGAAGAAGATAAAGATGATATACCAAAAACAGGAGAAGAAAATTATTTAGGAATAGCTATTTTATTGGTACTATTCTCAAGTATTTCAATTATGGGTTTAATACGAAAAGATAGATAAGGATAAAAATTTATATAGACTAGAAATAAAATACATTAAAGTATTAGGAGACTAATATTCTAATGTATTTTATATATTTTAGAGAAGGAAATAATCTTTTAAATGTTGTAGTATTATATGAAGCGGGAGAAGCGAAACTAGCAAAAGTACGAGAAGTATTTGAAAAACTAAGATATTAAAATAATTTATGGTATAAAAAATAGTAATTAAGAAAGAAAATATAAAAAAATCAAAAGATAATTATAAAGTTATTCATACATTTAATAAAATAAATAAAAAAGAACTTGACAATCACAAACAAACGTTTTAAAATGTATCGTACAGTAATATCATACAAATTATAATAAATACAGTAAAAATATAATAATAAATCATCTAAATATGTTATTATGAGTAATATTATAAGGAAAGTGATAGTTATGGAATTTGAAAAATCTAAATTAATAGAATTAAAAGAAAAGTTTGATTCTATTATTAATACAGAAGAAAAGGACAATATAGAATTTTGGTATGCAAGAGATTTGCAAATTCAATTGGGTTATACACAGTGGAGAAACTTTTTAGAGGTAATAAATAAAGCTATGATATCTTGCGAAAGTGCTGGTATAAGTGTAAATGATCATTTTGCTAAAGTCAGCAAAATGATAGATTTAGGAAAAGGTGCTAAAAGACAAGTTGAAGATTATATGCTTACAAGATATGCTTGTTATTTGATAGCTCAAAATGGAGATTCTAAAAAAGCAGAAATAGCATTTGCACAAACATATTTTGCAGTACAAACTAGAAAGCAAGAGATAATTGAAGATAGAATAAAACTAATGAATCGATTAGAAGCAAGAGAAAAACTAAAAGAATCCGAAAAACAATTATCTGAAAATATTTATGAGAGAGGTGTAGATGATTTGGGATTTGCAAGAATCCGTTCAAAAGGAGATTCAGCATTATTTGGTGGATTAAATACAATACAAATGAAAGCAAAATATGGGGTAAAAGAAAATAGACCTCTTGCAGATTTTTTACCAACTTTAACTATTGCAGCAAAAAATTTAGCAACAGAAATGACAAATTATAATGTAACTGAAAAAGATATGTATGGTGAAGAAAGTATAACTGATGAACATGTAGATAATAACTTAAGTGTAAGAAACATGCTAAATAAAAGAGGAATAGAACCTGAAAATTTAAAACCAGCAGAAGATTTAAAGAAATTAGAAAGAAGAGTTAAATCAGAAAGTAAGAAAATAGCTGATAGTAATAAACTGCCTAAAAATAGAATAAATTAATATTTGCTAAAAGATCAGATTAAATATATGGTTCCAAAATGGAACCACATGTTTAATCATAGAATGTTTATATCTCAATTCTAGGCTCATACCTCTCAAGCCACATATTAACTTGGCAAAGATATGCCATAAGCTGTGGACCAGTCATAAGCTGACCAAACCAAGGTCTTGTAAATGCTTTTCCATCAGTTTCTAATATTTGCATAATATATTCTCTATTTAAAAGTGTATTAATTGGTGCATTTTTATCTTCCATTATTTTACCAAGTTTTTCTTTAACCGCTTTTAAATAAGTTGGATTCCATGTTTTAGGATAAGGGCTTTTCTTTCTATCAACTATTTCTTCTGGTAATTTATCTTTCATAATGTATCGTAGTAGTCCCTTCTCTCTACCATTCAATGCTTTAATTTCCCAAGGAATATTCCATACATATTCAGCTAAACGATAATCACAAAATGGTACTCTTATCTCAAATCCATTATACATTCCCATCCTATCGGATCTATCTAATAAAGTTTGCATAAACCAGTTTAAAGTAAGGTGAGATATTTTTCGTTTTTCTTTAGTCTCTTCAGAATCAGTATCTAATATTTCTACGTCTTTTAAGCTTTCGTTATACCTATAGTCTATATATTCTTTTAAATTAATTTTATCTCCAATATTTGGATTTAATAGTTCTTGTCTTTCTTTTATTGCAATAGACCATGGAAATGTATTGCTCTTTAATGCATCCTCTCTAAAAAACCATGGATATCCACCAAATATTTCATCAGCACATTCTCCTGTTAATGTTACTGTTGCATCATTCTTTACATGCCTGCAAAATAGTAATAGGGAAGAATCTACATCTGCCATTCCAGGGAAATCTCTAGCTATCATAGCATCTTCCAATGCTAGAGCAAGTTCAGGCGTATCCAACATTACAGTATGATGATTTGTATTTAATTTTTCTTGCATAAGATTTATATAGTAATTATCTGAATTTGGTTGGAAATCAGTTTTTTGAAAGTTTTTATCATTATCTACATAATCTACAGAATAAGTATCTAAATTAGGTAAGTTATGTTCTTTACAGTACTGGCTAGCATACAAAGTAATTATACTTGAATCAAGTCCACCAGATAAAAATGTGCATAAAGGAACGTCAGATACAAGCTGTCTTTTTATAGAATCTTCTAATAGATATTGTACTTTATTACAAGTATCATTAAAACTATCTGTATGAGGTTTGCTCTTAAGTTTCCAATACCTTTTAATTTTCATTCCATTTTCAGTATAAATTATATAATTTGCAGGTTTAAGTTCATATATATCTTTAAAAGCAGTTAAACCATTCGTATGAGCAGGACCTATTCCAAATAGTTCACAGATACCTTGTTCGTTTAGAGTAGGAACAATACCAGGGAATCTTAAAATTGCTTTTACTTCTGAAGCAAATATAAAGTCATTATTAAAAATCGTATAGTATAAAGGTTTTACTCCAAAATGATCACGTGCTAAAAATAGTTTCTTTTCTGCTTCGTCCCATACAGCAAAAGCAAAAATTCCATTTAATTTATTTACTACATTTTCTTTATATAAAATATATGCTTTTAGCAATACTTCTGTATCACTATGACCTTCAAAACTAAATCCCGCTTCTTCAAGTTCCTTCCTTAACTCTTTTGTATTATATATTTGCCCATTATATACCATTGTATAAAACTTGTCTTCATATTTATAGGTCATAGGCTGCTTTCCACCTTCTGGGTCTATTACAATCAATCTTTTGTGACCGAAGTAAGCTGTTTTCTGAAGTGTAGTATCCACATTCATCAGGACCTCTTTTTTGTAGAGCTTCATTCATTGAAATTAAAATATTTTTTTTAGAAGCAACATCTTCTTTTAAATTAACAATACCAGAAAAACCGCACATAAATAAACCAATCCTTATAATATATTTAGATTTTTTAAGGATTTATCTATAAACCTAAAGTATATTCTTAAATAATATATGAATATTTGAATAAAAATGTAACTAGTATTGACAAACTAAAAAAAAATTAGTATAATTTTATAGTATCGATTAAGAGAAAAGTATAAATCATATACAATAGATAATTGTTTAGGGGAGGGAATAAGAGATGGCACAACCAAAAAGAAGATGGTCAAAAGCAAGAACAGGCTTAAAAAGATCAACATGGAAATTAGAAAATCAAAACTTAGTAGAATGTTCACATTGTCATGAATTAATTAGACAACATACAGTATGCCCAACATGTGGATATTATGATGGAAAAGAAGTAGTTGCTAAAAAAGAAGATTAATTCATCAAAGTATTTAAATAATAATTATTAAGCATATCTTAAATGTACTTAAAAAGTATATTTTAAGATATGTTTTTTGGTTTAATTTGGTTTAATATTAAAAAAATAATTGATAGAAAAAAATATAAATGATATAATGTAGCAAAATAAAATAGGGAGAAGAAAAATGGATAAAAGAATAGACAAAATAAATTATTATTTAAACATAGCAGAAACTGTAGCACAAAGAAGTACATGCTTAAGAAAAAAATCAGGTGCGGTAATTGTAAATCATGATGAAATAGTATCAACTGGATATAGTGGCGCACCAAGGGGAAGAGAAAATTGTATGGATTTAGGATTTTGTTCAAAAAAGAAATTCTTCCCTAACATTAGGCATGCAGGATATGATGCATGTAGAAGTGTACATGCAGAAATGAATGCTATAATTAGCAGTTCTAGAAAAGATATGTTAGGTGGAAGTTTATATCTAGTACAGTATAGAACTGAAACCAAAGAATATGAAGAAAATCCAGGATGCTGCCAAATGTGCAGAAAACTTATTATTAATTCAGGAATTGATAAAGTCATTGTTAGACTAAATGAAAAAGATTATGAAGTAATAAATGTTAGTGACTGGATAGCTAATGATGACTTACTAAATGGTAAAATTACATATTAATTTTAAATTAACAAAAATATGAGAGGAAAATCAAATGAAAAATAATATAAACAAAATAATAGAGGTAGTAAAAACAAAAAGATATATACATTATATAATAATAGCTATAATAGGAATGCTTGTGTGCATACCTTTTTTCTGGGTACAAATAAAGTTAAGTGATGATGGAAAATTCCATTTGTTAAGACTTATAGGTTTGGATTACTCAATGGAGTATGGAAGCTTTCCATTTTTAGTTTTTCCGTTTTTTTGTAAAGACTGGGGATATAGTATGATGACATTTTATCCCCCTATAGTAACATATGTACCATATATATTGGGCATAATTTCAGGTACATTTATGAATGGCTTAAAACTATTTGCGGCTTTAACTTCAGTTCTTTCTGGAATATTTATGTATAACTTTGTAAATGAAGTAACGAAAAAGAAAGGTATAGCGCTTTTTTCAGCAATACTATACATGATATTCCCATATAAATTAGAGTGTTTATTTAATAGGTATGCAATAGGTGAATTTACTGCTTTTGTATTTATACCACTTGTATTTCAAGGATTATATAACTTACTACATGGAGATAAAAAAAGGCATTTTTATATAGCAATTCGGGGCAACAGGATTATTATTAACACATACAATATCTACTCTTTATACAGCATTTTTCTGTTTAATATATGTGTTATTTAATTTAAAAGATTTCTTTAAAAAGGAAGTTATTAAAAAATGTATAATTAATGTAATATTCATATTACTAATGTCTGCTATGTTTTTAATACCAATGCTTGAGTTTAAATCTGCAACAGATTATGCAATTTTAAGGCCAGAGATAATGAAAACTAATTCAGAAGACGTGTCTACAAAAGGAATAGAAATGTGGCAATTCTTAAAAGATAAGGGAGAGGAAAATGGTGTTTCTTTTGTAGTAGGTATTCCGTTTATTACAATGCTTTTGATAGGAATATTAGTATATAATAAAATAGATGAAAAGTACAAAGATTTTTATATAACTAGTGTTATCCTAGGCCTTATTTCAGTTTTTATGTGTACTATTTATTTTCCTTGGAGATTTATGCCAGACTTTATGTGCACACTTCAATATCCATGGAGATTGTTAGGACTTGCATATTTCTTTTTAGTTCCAGTGTGCGCCATGAATGTATACTACTTATTGAAAGGAATAAACAAGAATTGGTTAAAGAGATTAATATATGCTATAGTTATTGCCATAATATGTGTATTTACTATTATGGAACTAAACCAATACCCTGTAGATGATACAAGTCAGGATAAAGAATATGAAGATTCTATTTATGCTAACCCACAAATACATTACTATTCTATTAATAGAGATAACATGCCTGTAAAAGCATTATATGAGCAAGGAGGTTATTGTTTAGATAGGGAAGACAATGTGGTAGTAACACAAGGAAATGTGGATATTATTTCTGAAACAAAAGAAGCATTCCACATGGAAATAGAGATAGAAAATGGAGAAAAAGATACTATTCTTGAATTACCGTTTTTATTCTATCCTGGATATAGAATAATACTTGAAAATGATGGAAAGCAAACAGAGATAGAATATGTAGAATCTGAAAATGGATTTATCCAAATTACTTTACCAGAAAATGTACAAAATGGAAAAATAATTACAGATTATACAGCTACTATCTTAGAGAAAGCTGCTTATGCAGTTTCAGGAGTAGGATTAATACTATTTTGTATATATGTAGTTTTTTACAGAAAGAAAGTAAAAAAAGTTGAAGATGAAATAGAAAAGATTGATAATACGGCAAAAAACAACTTAAATGAAGATGAAAGTAATAAAGAGGAGATAAATGAAAACTAAGTTTAAAACAAAATTAATAGATTATGGAATTATATTAATTTTTGCAATTATTGCTTCGATTCCATTGTTAAACCAAGATTTTAATATATATGGTGATGATGGAATCCAGCACATTGCAAGACTTATGGGAACTACGCAAAGCATAGAAAAAGAGCAAATTATTCCTGTTATAATGTCAAACTTTTGTAATGGTTTTGGATATTCATGGAATATATTTTATAGCCCTCTTACAGCGTTTCTTCCATTAATATTTAGTATATTTACAAATTCATTTGAACTAATATTAAAACTATTCATTATATTAGTAGCTTTTCTATCTGGAATCTCAATGTATGAATTTGTAAATAAAATAAGCAAAAATAGATATGCTGGACTAATGTCAGCAATGGTTTATGTATTTGCACCATACAGGCTAACAGATACATATTTAAGAGTCGCTATATCAGAGCTCACTTCATTTATATTTCTTCCTATTGTATTTCATGGAATGTATAATATATTTAATAGTGAAGAAAGAAGCGTAAAAAAAAGCTTGCTACTTACTTTAGGTGCAGCAGGGTTCATAATAACACAATCTGTTATTGCAATGTATACAGCTATATTTTGCTTGATTTATCTGTTAATAAATATAAAAGAACTAAAAAATAAGCAAGTACTAAAAATGCTTGGAATAAATATAATACTGATACTACTTTTAACAAGTTTTCATACAGTTCCGCTTCTAGAACATAAAGTTACTACAGATTATGAAGTATTTAAACCCGGTAGAATGGAAAGAACCGATAGCTTAATACAAAATAAATTAGACCCATTAGAACTAATATATACAGCACCAAATCATTTTTGTTTTGAAATAGGATTAGTAAGTATTATTGGATTAGTATTAACAATACTAGCACATAAAAAAGTAGAAAAAAGTACAAAGAAATTTTATTGGTTTGCATTAGTATCTGGAATAGTATGTGTAATAATGTCCCTTAACTTCTTCCCATTTGAAAAGTTACCAGCAATATTAAAAATGTTACAATTTACATTTAGATTATTAGAATTTTCATCATTTTTCTTCGCTGTTTTTGCAGGAATAAATTATGCTTTAGTAATTAAAAACTTTAAAATAAGAGACATATTAGTTTTATGTGCTGTTACAATATTATTACTTATGCCTGCATATAACAACTGTGTGGGATTTGGAAAGATATGGTCAGAAGATAAATTATGGCCAGCGGTAGAAGTAAACGAAAATACAGGAAGAGTACATGCCGGCTGTGCTACATTTGAATATTTACCAAGTAAGGCATATAATAATATAGACTATATAAAGACAAGAGAGAATAAAGTATATATATTATCAGGAGAGGCTAACATAAGAAATGAAGTAAAAAATGGAACTAATATGGTATTTAATGTATCTGAGGTAGAGGAAAATACAGTGCTAGAGTTGCCATATATATACTATTTAGGGTATAATATAGAAGTGAGAATTGACGGACAAATAACAAAACTTGAAGAATTCGAATCAGACAATGGATTTGTAGCAATTAATTTAGGTAATATTACTGAAGGAGAAATTATTGTAAAATACACAGGAACTACTTTAATGCAAATATCATATATAGTGTCTATTGTAACATTTTTGGGTTTAGTAATTTGTCTAATAGTTATAACAGTTAAAAATCATATAAATCATAAAAATATTAAAAGCGATAACATAGATAACTTATAAATTACAAAAGAAGTTAATATAAAATAAAGTTAATATAAAAATTAAGATATAGAACTTAAATTGGAGGTGCAAAATGAGTAAACCAACAGTAGCAATAGTAGGAAGACCAAATGTAGGCAAATCAACATTTTTTAACTATCTAGCAGGTAAAAGAATATCAATAGTAGAAGACACACCAGGGGTTACTCGTGACAGAGTTTATGCAGAAGCAAATTGGAGAGGAAGAAATTTTACTATTATAGATACAGGTGGAATAGAACCAAAAGCAGATGATATAATTCTAGCTCAAATGAGAGAGCAGGCAGAACTTGCAATAAGATTGGCAGACGTAATTGTATTTGTAACAGATATTAAGCAAGGAGTTACTGCAGCAGATAGTGATATAGCTTTAATGCTAAAAAAATCTAAAAAGCCTATTATTTTAGTTTGCAATAAAGCAGACAATTACGGGAAAATGCCAGACGAAATATATGAATTCTATAATTTAGGACTTGGAGAACCATATAGAGTATCTGCTGCAAATGCAATAGGAATAGGTGACGTACTAGATGCAATATATGAAAAATTACCACCTATGGAAGATGGTGAATTAGAAGATGATACGATAAAAGTAGCAGTAATAGGAAAACCAAATGTAGGTAAATCTTCTTTAATAAATAAAATATTAGGAGAAAACAGGGTAATTGTAAGTAATATTGCAGGTACAACAAGAGATGCCATAGATTCAGAATTTGAAAATGAATTTGGAAAATATATATTTATAGATACAGCAGGCATTAGAAGAAAAAGCAAAGTATCAGAAAATTTAGAAAAATATAGTGTACTTCGAAGCTTACTTGCAATAGAAAGAGCAGATGTATGCCTACTTATGATAGATGCAAATGAAGGCGTCACAGAACAAGACACAAAAATTGCAGGAGAAGCTCATGAAGCAGGTAAAGGCATAATTATATTAGTAAATAAATGGGATGAATATAAAAAAGAAAATGGCACATTAGAGCAATATCAAAAAGACGTATATAATAAGCTGTCATATTTATCATATGCACCAATCTTATTTATATCTGCTAAAACAGGACAAAGAGTAAATAAATTATTTGAACTAATAAATAGTGTAGCAAGTCAAAATTCTTTAAGAGTTTCCACTTCAACATTAAATCAAGTCTTAAATGAAGCCATAGCAATAGTTCAACCACCAACAGACAAAGGAAAAAGATTAAGAATTTTTTACATGACACAAGCAAGCACAAAACCACCAACATTCGTAGTGTTTGTAAATGATAAGGATTTATTCCATTTCTCTTATGAAAGATATTTAGTAAATCAAATAAGGAAAGAATTTGGATTAGTTGGCACACCAATTAGAATAATTGTAAGAGAAAAAAATGAAAAAGATATATAAAAACTATTTTCAAAAAGAAGATTAAAGTATATAATAGCTTCAGAAACATTAAAACAACAAAGCATAAATAATAATTGTAATAATTTTAAATAAAAAATTAATTAAAGAAAGGAAATAAAAAATTATGGTAGAAAGTGCAATAATAGCAATAGTAGCCTACCTGATTGGTAGTATTAATTTTTCAGTAATATTAAGTAAAAAAATGGCTGGATTTGACGTAAGAGAAAAAGGAAGTGGAAATGCTGGAACGACCAATATGTTAAGATCTGTTGGAAAAAAAGCAGCAGCAATAACCTTAGTATGCGATATATTAAAAGGAGTTATTGCAATACTTATAGCAATGTTAATGAATAAAATTTTCAAAGATTCAAATGGTGCTTTATTAGTACAAATAGCAGGTGTTGCAGTAATACTTGGACATACATTTCCAATTTTCTTTAAATTTAAAGGAGGAAAAGGTGTTGCAACTTCACTTGGAGTATTAATAATGTCAAACTGGCAAATCGGATTAATATGTTTAGTATTTGCCCTTATATTAATTATTCTTACTCAAATGGTTTCAGTAGGTTCAATAGCAGCTGCAATACTATATCCAGTACTTACATTATTCATACCACAAAACTATATTATACCAGGTAATTATATAATATATAGTGTGATTTTAGCAGTAATTATAGTATTTAATCACAGAGAGAATGTTAAGAGACTATTATCTGGAACTGAGAACAGAATAAGTTTTAAAGGAACAAAATAATTTACAAAAGGGGACGGGCTTGTTTTGTAAAAAATATTTTAGGAGGTATTTATGAAGAAAATATGTGTTATAGGTAGTGGAAGCTGGGGGGCAGCTTTATCAATACATGCAGCAAAAATGGGACATGAAGTAAGGTTATGGTCTTTTAGTAAAGATGAAGCAGAGTTAATTAATAAAGAACATAAATGCAAATTCTTACCAATGGCAACAATGCCAGAGAATATAATTTGCACAACTGACATAGAAGAGGCTGTTAAAGGAAGTGACATGATATTACATGTTACTCCATCAAAATTTACAAGAGATACAATAAAAAAGTATAAAATGTATGTAGAAAATCAACCAATCATTCTATGCTCAAAAGGTTTTGAAGCATCAACACTATATACTCTTAATGAAGTTGTACATGAAGAATTGCCTAAAGCTAAAATAGGAGTGTTTACAGGACCAAGCCATGCAGAAGAAGTATCTTTAGGAATACCAACAGCTATAGTAATTGCTTCACAAAGCTTAGATGTACAATATTTAGTACAAGATACTCTAATGAACGAGAATATGAGAATATATACAAGTTCTGACGTAAAGGGTGCAGAACTTGGAGGTGCACTAAAAAATATAATAGCATTCTGTGCTGGAATAGTAGCAGAACTAAATATGGGAGATAATACTTTTGCAGCATTAATAACAAGAGGATTAACTGAAATTTCTCGTTTGGGTGTTGCATTAGGAGGAAACCACAATACATTCTATGGATTATCTGGTTTAGGAGATTTAATTGTTACATGTTTAAGTGAACATAGTAGAAATAGAAGAGCAGGCAGATGCATAGGTAGAGGACTTACAATAGAAGAAACCAAAAAAGAAATAGGGATGACGATTGAAAGTATAGATAATATAGAGGTAGCATATAAATTAGCACAAAAATACAACATAGAAATGCCTATTGTAAATACAGTATATGACGTTTTATACAATGGTTTAAAACCACGTGAAGCAGTGATTAAGCTTATGACACGTGATAAAAAATGTGAATAATATTTTTTAATATGGGTATCTTTCATAAATATATCTGATAACATTATCTGCATTATTATCATTTATATTTATAAAAATACCGGAATCTAAACTAATCCACATATTAATCGAATATTTATCATTATTATCAATAAAAGTACCAATAATTTCTGTGATTTCTACAGGATTTTGGTACTTTTTTTCCCATTCTAATAAATTCATAAATTCGTTTTTCTTGCTATTTAAATTAAAAAAACTATTTAAAAATTTACTAATTTCATCTCTTTTATTACTATATAATCTCACTATAACTTCCATAAACAACCTCAATTAAAATATATTATTATTATATATAAATAAAAAATAAAAATACTAGAGAATAAAAGGAAATTTTTTGGTAATAATATAAAATGATATATGAAGATATTTAAAAATAAAAATATTAAATACAAAAAGAGGAATTAAAGAGGAATTTATGAAAAAATATATTATTACTATATTAACATTATTTTTTTTAATTATACTATCGATAACTGGATACTTTGTATATGGAAGTATAAAAGAAAATGAAGCAAATAGTATAGACACTTTAAAAGAAAAATGTAAAACAGAAATAGAATATGTAGGAGATAATATTATTCTAATAATGAATGAATTAAATAATATATCAAATACTAACACACAGATAGTAAGTGAAGAAATAGAAGCAAATAGTAGTTCAAATCAAAATAGTTCGGGCGAAGGCAGTGAAAGTAAAGAAGAAAAATCAAATAACCAAAATCAGAGTAGTGAAAATCAGAAAGATACAATAACATTAAATAATATATCATCTACTAGTATTTTAGAAAAAGACAATATAGACAAAGTAAATTGGGATAGTATTGAGATAAAAGTGCAAGATATATATTCAGCATGGACTAGCATAATGATAGACTTAAGTGCATTAAATGTAAATAAAGACAATTTATTGGAATTTAACAATAATTTAGATAGAATTTCTAAAAGTATAGAAGACAAAAATAAAGCAGAAGCATTAATAAATTCAGCAGAATTATATAATCTACTTACAAAATATGCTAATGAATTTTATACTGATAAAAATGAAGTTTCTTTATTAAATGTAGAATCTTCCATTCTATATTCATATGCAGAGATTGAAAGAGATAATTGGGGTGAAGCAGGAAATTATATAACTAAAGCTAAAAATGAATTTTCAAATGTGCTTAATAACCAAATAAACAATATAAATAAAATAGACATCATTAATAAGGCATACGTACTTATTAATGAATTAGAAGAAGATTGTAATAATAATGAAAGAAAAATATTTTTAATAAATTATTCAAACTTAATACAAGAATTACAAAATATATAGTATGTGAACTTACAAAATATATGTTATATAACTGCATACAGTAAAAAAGTAAAAATTTTTCGCAATATATAACGTTTGACTATACATTAAAAATATAGTAAAATAATAGAGGAGTAAACCGAATAGTCGCGTATAGCAAAGTCGAAAGACTGCGTACGAGGAAAGTCCGGGCCCTATAGAGCAATGATGCTGGATAACGTCCAGTGAGGGTAACCTTAAGGAAAGTGCAACAGAAAACAACCGCTAGACTCGAGTCTAGTAAGGATGAAAAGGTGAGGTAAGAGCTCACCACTAATATGGTGACATATTAGGTTAGTGTAAACCCCATCAAGGGCAACACCGAGTAAAGAAGGTTAATGGCTGCTCGTCAGTCTTCTTGTATTGGTGGCATGATGCATATAGCAATATATGTACTAGATAGATGACTATTCAAGACAGAACCCGGCTTATAGATTTACTTTTTACATTTATTACAATAAACCAAGTGTGGACAAGAGGGACACTCCTTTTCGTCCACACTTGGTTTTGATTGTTAATTTTATGTTTTCCCTTTATATTTAAGGAAAAATATTATATAATAAATATAATTCTAAATGAAGGGGGGACAAAATTGAATAAAAGAATAATTTCTTTTATTTACCGGTTGTTAGTTATAGCTAGCTTATCTACAGGGATTATACTTAATGTTGTACAAACGACATCTGTAAGTGCAATTTTGTCATATTATACTTTACAGAGTAATATAATATGTTTAGTTGCATTTGTTAGTTTTGTAATAATATCTGGTATAAATAAGCGATATCAAGATAGTGATATATATCATCTAATAAAAGGTGGTATTACAATTGTAATTGCTATCACAGGGATTGTGTATACTATAGCGTTGATGCCAGTTGGATTTGAAATGGATATAATAAGAATTAACACTGAAAGGGTTAGCAAATTTCTATCTAATTTTTTAGTTCATCAGGTCTCTCCGATACTAGTGATCTTAGACTACTTTATCTTTGACTGTAAAGGAAAATATAAGCTATACTACCCAGCTATTTGGCTGTTTATTCCTTTAAACTATTTGAACTATGTATATACATACAGCTCGAAAGGTGGCGAATTCTTTGGAGTTGGTGGCTCTCGAAAATTTGCATATTTCTTTTTGGACTATAATCAAATAGGCTATAAAGGGGTAGCTGAAGCTATAGTAATTATGATACTATTTATACTACTTATCTCATACCTTCTTATTCTTGTAGACAACAAGCTTGCAAAACCACGAAACCAAAAGCTAGAAAAAGGCTAGAGTAGGGTAATATTTTTACCCTACTTATATATTTTTAACAAAAAAACGACAAAATATAATATTTTTCTTCACAATTAAATTTTTTATGCTATAATATTAACGATTATGTATATAAAAAGGCTGAGGGGCAGATGGGAAAAACACAAAAAGGAAAAGTTTTAAACATTGTTGTTTTGATATGCATTGTAATAATATTCTTAATCTTTCTATTAACAAGAGTATTTATAAAAGATACATTTCAATATTCAACAATCATAAATGGAATAGATTGTTCGTTTTTAAATATAAAAGATGCAGAGAAAAAGCTAGAAAAAACTATGAATAGCGCTACAATAACAATGCTATTTGCAGAAGATAAAAAATACACATGTTTAGGTGCATATTTTGATATAAGCATAGATAATCCAAATTCTTTAAGAGGAATATTATCAGAACAAAAAGATACAGGCAAAAATGAATATACTATGACAGATTTATACAAAGTAAATGAAGAAAAGGCAAAAAAATATTTAGCTTCTTTATCAGTTTTTGCAAATAATAATAGTAATAAAGAACCTATAAATGCGTATTTGGAATGGGACAGCGAACAGCAAGAATACTATATAGTTAAAGAAACATATGGAAATAAATTGACTATTGAAACAGCATATAACTATTTATTAAATTCTTTAAGAAATGGTAAAACAGTTATAGACTTTAGAGAAGTAACAGATATAACTCCAGATATAACTGCAAATAGCTTAGAACTAAAAAAGCAAATGGAAAACATAAACTCTGTTCTTGATACCACAATAGAGTATGAGCTACATAATGGAGAGACATATACATTAGATGCAAAAACAATGAAAGACTGGGTATCAAGAAACGATAAAGGAGAGTATAGTATTGATATAGAGAATAATGTTACTAAATTTGTAGATAAACTTGCTAAAAAAGCTAAATACGAATTAACTTCTACAAAGTTTAACGCAACTGGATTAGGAACGATTTCTGTACCATTTGGAAGAGCTACATACGCTACGGTAAATACAGAAGAAGAAATAGAGAGATTAACCAAACAATTAGAAAGTAAAGAAAGTACAAAATTAGAAGTAATATACAATGATTTACCAGACTATTTAAATATTAATACATATATAGAATTGGATTTATCAAGACAAAATGTGTGGATGTACGTAAATGGAGAATGTGTAGTAGACTCTCCTTGTGTAACAGGAAATGTGGCTACAGGATATGCTACACCAGCTGGAATATATTATTTAACATACAAAGAAATGAATGCAACACTAGAAGGATATAATGCAGACGGAAGTACATATTCATCTCCAGTAACATATTGGATGCCATTTAATGGAGGAATAGGTTTTCACGATGCAAGCTGGAGATACAGCTTTGGTGGAAACATATATATGACAAATGGATCACATGGTTGTGTAAACTTGCCATATTGGGCCGCTTCTACAATATATAGCTATATAAATACTTCTATTCCAATAATCATATATTAAAAGTGGAACGAGGGGGCTTAAGACTCGTTCCGTTTTTGAAACAAGGAGACAGACATAAATTTAGTATTTGAAAGTGGGAGAAAAAATGAAAACAATTTTAATAGTAGATGATGAAAATGACATATTAGAGATTATATCAGAATATGCAAAACAAGAAGGGTATACTACTATACTTGCCAAAGACGGAGAGAGTGCATTAAAATCTTTTGAAGAAAATAGCATAGACCTTGTTGTTCTAGATATTATGTTGCCAGATTTTAATGGATATGAAGTGGCGGATAAAATAAGAAAAATAGAAAATGTACCAATAATAATGCTATCTGCTAAAAGTCAAGAAGAGGATAAATTAAAAGGATTTGAACTTGGAATTGTGGACTATGTTACAAAACCGTTTAGCCCAAGAGAACTGATGGCAAGAATAAAAGTAAATCTTAATAAAAGTTTAGAAAAAGAGCAAGATAGAGACAAATATAAAAGAAAGTAATACTTTACTTTCTTTTATTCTTTCCATTGATGCTTTTTCAAATCCACATGAAATTCATCTTTAAATGTTACACCTTCTTTTTCTAGAAGTTTCTTTTGCTCTATCCAACCTGGTGTAATTCTACCACTATGATTTACAACTCTATGGCATGGAAAATTCCCATACATAAATGACATTTTTAGAGCTCTGCCAACAAGTCTAGCATTTTTTTCTTTACCAATTAATCTTGCTATTTGTCCATAAGTTGCAACATAACCCTTAGGGATTTCTTCTACAACTGAATATATTAAATAAGATAAATCATCATCTAAAGTTAATTTCATATATAATCACCAAAATTATTATATAATAGATTATAATATAATTCAAATATATCAGTATATTATATATATGCCTCAAAAGATACAATTTCTTGTATTTTTCACTAAAATATGGTATAACTAATTATATTGTTTGTATAAAAAAAGATATGAAAAATTAAAGTAAAGGAAAAATAATATGTTCAAATTAGTATCAGATTATAAACCAACAGGAGATCAACCAAAAGCAATAGAATACCTATCAAGAGGAATTAAAGAAGGTAAAAAATTTCAAACTTTACTAGGAGTAACAGGTTCACGGAAAAACTTTTACAATGGCAAATATTATACAAAAAGTACAAAGACCAACTTTAGTTTTAGCACATAATAAAACACTTGCTGGGCAACTTTATTCAGAATTTAAAGAGTTTTTTCCAAATAACAATGTTGAATATTTTGTGTCATACTATGACTATTATCAACCAGAAGCATATATAGCATCTTCTGATACATATATAGAAAAGGATGCTTCAATAAATGATGAAATAGATAAGCTTCGTCACTCTGCTACAGCAGCATTATTTGAAACAAGAGATGTAATAATTGTAGCATCTGTATCATGTATATATGGTTTAGGAGACCCTATAGATTATGAACACATGATAGTTTCATTAAGACCGGGTATGCAAAAAGAAAGAAATGAAATAATGAAAAAACTAATTGCAATGCAATATAACAGGAACGAATTGGATTTTAAAAGAGGAACATTTAGAGCTAAAGGTGATATACTAGAAATATATCCATCTGATGAAAGTGAAAGTGCAATAAGAGTAGAATTTTGGGGAGATGAGATAGAAAAGATATCAGAAATAAATCCATTAACAGGTAAAGTAATTGCCTCAAGAAATCATGTTATGATATTTCCTAACTCACACTATGTTACAACTGAAGATAAAATGGAAAGAGCAATCCGGAACTATAGAAGAAGAACTACAAGAAAGAATAAAATATTTTAAAGATAACGGAAAACTAATAGAAGCTCAAAGAATTGAAGAAAGAACAAATTTTGATATTGAAATGATGAAAGAAACAGGATTTTGCCAAGGAATAGAGAATTATTCAAGGCATATAAGCGGTAGAGAGCCAGGTAGCGCACCATTTACTCTATTCGACTATTTCCCTAAAGACTTTTTACTATTAATAGATGAATCACATGCAACTATTCCACAAGTAAGAGCAATGTATAATGGAGATAGAGCAAGAAAAGAATCCCTTGTTAAATATGGATTTAGGCTACCATCTGCATTTGATAATAGACCTTTAAAGTTTAATGAATTTGAAGAAAGAATTAATCAAGTAATATTTGTAAGTGCAACACCAGCAGAATATGAAAAAGAACATTCTAAAGGAAATGTGGTAGAACAAATAATTCGTCCTACCGGACTTTTAGATCCAAAAATTGAAGTAAAACCTGTTGAAAATCAAGTTGATGATTTGATAGAAGAGATAAGACAGAGAGTAGCAAAACAGGAAAGAGTATTAGTTACAACATTAACTAAAAAAATGGCAGAGGACTTAACTTCATATCTAGCAGGACTTGATATAAAGGTAAGATATATGCACTCTGATATTAAAGCATTAGAAAGAATGGAAATTATTCGTTCATTAAGGCTTGGAGAGTTTGATGTACTAGTTGGTATTAACCTTTTAAGAGAAGGACTAGATATTCCGGAAGTATCGTTAGTTGCAATACTTGATGCAGATAAAGAAGGATTTCTTCGTTCAGAACGTTCTTTAATACAAACAATCGGTCGTGCAGCAAGAAATACAGATGGCAAAGTTATAATGTATGCAGATGAATTAACTGATTCGATGGAAAAAGCGATTTCTGAAACAAATAGAAGAAGAAAATTACAAGAAGAATATAATAAAGAACATGGAATTACTCCAAAGACAATACAAAAGTCTGTAAGGGATTCTATTAAAGCAAGTATTATAGAAGAAGCGGAAAGTAAGTATAATATTAGTAAAGATGAAACTATAGAAGATGTAATTAATAAATTAACAGATGAAATGCTTAAATGTGCAGCTAATATGGAATTCGAGAAAGCAGCAGAATTGCGTGATAAGATAAAAGAACTTGAAAAAATAGGATAAATATAGTAAAATATATAATGTATATTTTAAATATATCTTAAGGAGGATATAATATGGGAATATTTGATATGACAGATAATTTTATAAAACCAATAAATCAAGATGAATTTACACCTGAAAATGTAGACCAATATATTAATGGAGTAAAAGAGCATGCTCAACCATTAGTAGCATTTGCAAATGAAGGTAAAGAAGTAATATATAGAGAACAATTATAAAAATTGATCCCCCCTGCAAATAGCAAGGGGGATTTTTTAAGGAATGTTACCAGTTTTTCTGATTAGTCGTTAGACCAACCAGAGTCGTAAGAAATGTTCACATGGCCTTCGTCTGTATTTTGCATAGCAGCCTTAAGTTCGTCATTGTTGCTGACGGCAATCTCGAGCAAATTCCAGGCGGGAGTATGCGGAAGAGCATATCTCCAACCAATTTTGCACCGATACTGCCCATGCCAACCGGCAATGGGAAAGCCACGCTGAACCGCAAACCCTTCACGAAGAAGTTTTTCTGCCTGACGATTGTAGAGATTGAGTTCGCATTCAACCTTGCCAAGTTCGGCTCTTTGTTCTAACCGATCATACACTGATAATCCTCTGTCCATATATAAGGACCTCCCTAAAATAAATTTGATGCTTTGTCTCTGCTATAGCAGTGACTTTAAAATAAAACATCATACTTAATATAATAACACATTTAACAAATTATGTAAAGGTCAAAACAATATTATTGTAATTATTTAGATAAATATTTGACTTGGAGATATTACGATACTGCACAGTTAAATAATGCAAACTATTGTTTTTTTATCCTTTATGTTGTATAATATCTATGTTAATGTGAAGTATAGAAATTTATAGTAAATTAAAAAAATGGAGGATAATTTTTATGCAAGACAAGATAGTAATAAAGGGTGCAAAAGAACATAACTTAAAAAATATAAATATAGAAATACCAAGAGACAAACTAGTGGTTATAACAGGTCTTTCTGGCTCTGGAAAGTCATCTTTAGCATTTGATACTCTATATGCAGAAGGACAAAGAAGATATGTTGAAAGTTTATCGGCATACGCAAGACAGTTCTTAGGACTAATGGAAAAACCAAATGTAGAGTCTATTGATGGACTTTCTCCAGCAATTTCAATAGACCAGAAAACAACTTCAAAAAATCCTCGTTCTACAGTTGGAACTGTTACTGAAATTTATGATTATATCCGTCTTCTATACGCAAGAATTGGTGTACCATATTGTCCTAAATGTGGTAAAAAAATAGAAAAACAGACAATAGATCAAATAATAGATAACATATTAGAATTAGAAGAAGGAACAAGAATTCAAGTGTTAGCACCTGTAGTAAGGGGTAGAAAAGGCGAATTTGTAAAGCAATTAGAACAGTTTGAAAAAGAAGGATTTGTAAGGGCTAGAATCGATGGAGAGCTTGTAGAACTTTCAGATGATATTCAAATAGATAGAAAGAAAAAGCACAATATAGAGCTTATTGTAGATAGATTAGTAATTAAAGAAGATATTCGTAGTAGACTAACAGAATCAGTAGAAACAGCTTTAAAATATGCGAATAATATAGTAATTATAGATGATAATACTCACAAAAAAGAGATGCTATTTAGTCAAAATTATGCTTGTCCAGACTGTGGTATTAGTTTTGAAGAACTAACGCCAAGAATGTTTTCATTTAATAACCCTTTTGGTGCATGTCCTAATTGTACAGGTATTGGTTATTTAATGAAAATGGATGAAGATTTAATTATTCCAGATAAAAACAAAACCCTATATGATGGAGTAAAAGCTTTTGGGTCTAGTGTTATGAAGCGTGGGGACACAATGGCTAAAATGTATTTTGAAAGCATTGCGAAACACTATGGAGTAGAAATAAAGGGTGTACCGATTAAAAAATTGCCTCGAGACTTTTTAGAAAAGATTCTATATGGTACAGGAGATGAAGAAATAGACTTTGAATATACTTCAGCAGCAGGTACGAGAAGATTTAAGGCACCATTTGAAGGGGTACTTCCTACATTAGAGAGACGTCATAATGAAACTAAATCACAGGGAATGCGTACTTTCTATGAAATGTATATGAGTGAATCTCCATGTGAAATGTGTCATGGCGCAAGATTAAAAAAAGAAAGTTTATCTGTAAAAGTAGGAGATAAAAATATAAATGAACTAACAGATATGTCTATAAATAAAATAAAGGACTACTTAAATTCATTAGAATTAGGTCATCAAGATAGGATGATAGCAGACCAAATATTTAAAGAGTTAAATAAAAGATTACAATTCTTATTAGACGTTGGATTAGAATACTTAACACTTTCAAGAAGTGCAGGTACACTATCAGGAGGAGAAGCACAGCGTATACGCTTGGCAACTCAAATTGGCTCTGGACTTACAGGTGTGTTATATATACTAGATGAGCCAAGTATCGGACTTCATCAAAGAGATAATGATAAGCTTTTAGCTACATTAAAACATTTAAGAGACTTAGGAAATACAGTTTTAGTTGTAGAACATGATGAAGATACAATGTATGCAGCAGACCAAATTATAGATATTGGACCAGGTGCTGGTGTACATGGCGGAAATGTAATGGCACAAGGAACAGCAGAAGAAGTAAAACTTGTACCAGATTCAATTACAGGACAATATTTAAGTGGAAGAAAGCAAATACCTGTACCAAAGAAACGTAGAAAATCAAATGGAAAAGCGATAGAGGTAAAAGGTGCTACAGAACATAATTTAAAAAATATAAATGTTAAGTTTCCACTTGGACAATTTATATGTGTAACTGGTGTGTCTGGTTCTGGAAAAAGTACATTAGTTAATGAAATTCTATATAAAACAATTGCAAGAGATTTAAATGGCTCAAATGAAAAACCTGGAAAATGTAAAGAAGTAAAAGGACTGGAAAACATAGACAAAATAATAAATATAGACCAATCACCAATAGGTAGAACACCACGTTCAAATCCAGCAACATATACTGGTGTATTTGACTTTATACGTGATATTTTTGCAGAGACAAATGAAGCAAAAATGCGAGGATATGATAAAGGTAGATTTAGTTTTAATGTTACTGGTGGTAGATGCGAGGCTTGTAATGGTGATGGAATTATAAAAATTGAAATGCATTTTTTACCAGATATCTATGTACCTTGTGAGGTATGTAAAGGAAAAAGATATAATAAAGAAACATTAGAAGTAAAATATAAAGGAAAAACAATATCGGATGTGCTTGACATGACTGTGGAAGAAGCACTAGAATTCTTTAAAAATGTGCCAAGAATAAAAACCAAAATCCAAACCTTATATGACGTAGGACTCCGGATATATTAAACTTGGACAACCATCAACAACATTGTCAGGAGGAGAGGCACAACGTATCAAACTTGCAACAGAACTTTCAAAAAGAGCTACAGGCAAAACACTATATATATTAGACGAACCAACTACTGGACTTCATATAGCAGACGTTCATAGACTTGTAGATATATTACAAAGGCTAGTGGACACAGGGAACAGTATAATTGTAATTGAACATAATTTAGACCTAATAAAAACTGCAGACTATATTATAGATTTAGGGCCAGAAGGTGGAGATGGCGGGGGAGAGATAGTTGCAGTAGGTACTCCAGAACAAATAGTAAAAAATGACAGAAGTTATACTGGTAAATTTTTAAAGAAATATTTAGAAAGATAAGCATAAATAATATTTAAATAAGAAAGGAAGAGGCATAACGGAAAATACAAAACATTCAGAAATAAATAACCTAGAAGATTTTTTAAAACAAATGCCAGAAGGCTTAGACTCTAACAAAAAAGCAAGGCATTTATATTTAGAATTAGGAAAACGAAGCTTTTATGATAGAAAGTTTGACCATATGATGTTTGACGAAGAAGAAACTATGTCTATATATTCTTATAAACCATATTCAAATCCTAATATAATCATTTGTACTACATTATCAAAGCAGTATAAAGAATTATTAGACAAGGCTGGTATTAGGTCAAGACTTATTAGTGATAAACTAGGACATATGTTTTTAATATATGAAGACCAAAATGGAGTAGAACATGTAACAGACTTAACACGTGATTTAAAAAACATTCAGTTTAATTGTAGCACCTCGTATTTTGCAAGAGGTACAATAGATAGTAGTGATTTAAGACAAATGGATATAGATTTAGGATATATATCTAAAAACAGAGGATATTCAAATGATTACTGGTCAATTTTAAGAAATAAACTCTCAAATACTAGTTGCTCTACTCAAAATAAATTTGAAATTACGTTAAGCAGTCTTAAAGAATTTGGAGATTTATCAAAACTTGGAGAATCAGAATTATTTGCTATATATGAAAAATTTGTAAGATATTGTAGTAATAATGGTTTTAAAGCAATTTTTTCTAGTAGTAAAATAACAGGGAGATCAGAAGAATACAGAGTACAACTAATTGCTGATGGCAAAAGAATAACTTACTTATTAAATAGAAAAACACTAGAATTCGAAAAAGAAAGTGAAAAAGATTTAGAAGAAATAGGAAGATGAACTTTAGGGACGTTCTTTAAAGTTCATCTTCCTATTAATACTTTAATTTTAATTATTAATGTTTTAAATTGTTTACAAATTTATATTTTTGAACTTTAAAGAACGTCCCTAAAGTTCATTATTGATTAGAATTGTTAGTGTTTTTTTCACCTTTTTTGCTATTTCCTTTTTTATTGTTCTTTTTATTATTAGTATTCTCTGACATATATATGCACCTCCAATCTTACTTAAATTATGTACAAAATAATGGCTTTTATTCATTAGAAAAGAAGAAGGTTGAAAAAATTTTTTCTTGTGATATAATTCTTATATTAATTGGATAAGAGAGGTAATTTAATGAATAATATTGTTATAGGTATAGAAGGATTGGTAGGAAGTGGAAAAACTTCTATTTGTAAAGAATTATTAAAATATATTCCGAATAGTATTATATTACATGGTGGAAATTTATATAGAGGAATTGTATATGCATTAATGTCTTCAGAGCATATTAATATAAAAGAGCTAAAGGAAAGTGTTAAAAATGTAAATGTCAAAGAATTAATGAATAGGCTTGGTGTAGAGTTTAAAATAGAAGATAGAGAAACAGTTATATACATAAATGGTAAAAAAACAGATGATGAAATCCTGCAGTCTAAAGAAGCATCTATGGCGGTGTCTATTACGGGCGGAAATGCCGACAATACAGCCTTCTATAGTTTTGCAAGAACTCTGATAGATATGTATAAGCAAAAATTTAATGTTATTGTATCTGGAAGAGATTTAATGAATATTTATCCTAATTTAGATTATCACTTATTTATAGAAGCTAGTTTGGACGAAAGAGTAAAAAGAAAATTAAAACAATATGGAAATGATGCAAATTATGAAGAAATAAAGAAAAATATATTATCAAGAGATGAATTACAAGAAAAAGCGGGATACTATAAAATATATGATAAAACAATAAGGATAGACGTAACAGACTGTAATACAATAGAAGAATCTACTAAAAAAGTGTTACAAGAAATACATATATAGGAGGATTGGCAATAATATGGAAAATTTAAAATTAGATGCATTTGAGAGAAATATAAAAGGAAAAAGAGTAGCTGTAATAGGTTTAGGAATAAGTAATATTCCTTTAATAGATTATTTATACAAACTAATGGCAAAAGTTACAGTGTTTGATGAAAGAGACAAAGAAAAATTAGATGAAAATATATTAAAAAAAATAGAAGAATATGGTTTTGAACTAGTAACAGGAAAAAACGCATTACATTTTTTAAGAGGCTTTAACATTATATTCCGTTCACCAAGTTGTTTGCCAACCACATTACAATTAGTTTCTGAACAAAAAAGAGGTGCTATTGTTACTTCAGAAATTGAAATGCTTATGAATACTTGTCCATGCAAAATAATAGGAGTAACAGGAAGTGATGGAAAAACAACAACTACTACACTAATATATGAAATATTAAAAAAGAAAGGCTATAACTGTCATTTAGGAGGAAATTTGGGGATTCCTTTATTTACTAAAGTAAGAGATTTTAAAGAAGATGATATAGTAATACTAGAATTAAGTAGTTTTCAATTAATGGGAATGGAAGTAAGTCCAGATATATCTGTAATTACTAATATATCTCCAAACCATCTAGATAAGCATAGTTCTTATGAAGAATATATAGATGCTAAGAAAAATATTTTTAATTATCAAGACAAGAATGGTATTGTTGTACTTAATTATGATAATGATATAACTCGCGAATTTAAGAATGAAGTAGAAGGAAAAGTTATATATTTTAGTAGTAAGGAAAAGCTAGAAGATGGAGTTATATATGATGACGGAATGATAAAATCATGTGAAGATGGTATTAGAAAACATTTATTAAATGTAAAGGACGTACATTTAAGAGGAGTGCATAACTATGAAAACATTTGTGCAGCTATTGCAGCAACGTCAAGTTTGGTAGATAGCGAAACTCAAGTAGAAGCAATAAAAGAGTTTAAAGGTGTAGAACATAGATTAGAATTCGTAAGAGAAATAAATGGAGTAAAATGGTATAACGATTCTATTGGAACTAGTCCTAGTAGAACTATTGCAGGACTTAACTCATTTGATGAAAAAATAATACTTATTGCAGGTGGATATGACAAAAATCTAGATTATTCTCCACTAGCAAAACCTATATTAGAAAAAGTTTCAAAAGTTATATTAATGGGAAAAACAGCACAAAAGATATATGATGCAATAATGAAAGAACTTACCTCTAATCCAGAAGTTGTATATCCAATGTATAAATGTAAGACACTAGAGCAAACTGTTGAAAGAGCATATAAAATAGCAGAACCAGGAGAAATAGTATTATTTTCACCTGCTAGTGCAAGTTTCGACATGTTTAAAAACTTTGAAGAAAGAGGAGAAAAGTTTAAAGAATTAGTGAATAAGTTATAACGATATAGTGATAATCACATAATTTAAAATAATGCATATTATATACAAAGTTTTAAGGAGGTATAATATGTATTATCAAAATTATGAAGATTATATAAGAAGTATATTAGGATATCCTGTCTCTACAAGTAACAATACTTATCAAAGTAATACATACAACTATTCTAACTATAACCATGAACCGATGGCAAATAACATTCCAAGGTATAATAGTGAAATTTTAGAATTATATCCTGAAATATATAAAATAGTAAATCCCATGGTATGTAAAATTTGTGAAGCAAATTCTAAGCCGATTACAAGAGAGTTAATAGAGCAAATGACTGATGAAATATACTTAAATATTGAATGTGATAATTCAGAAGAAGATGCAGTTAATGTAAGAGTTACACTACCCCCAAAAGCATCTTCTGAAAATAAAAGGAAAGATAGTTCAAAAGAGATTAGAACAACTAGTACAAATAGTAGTCCTAGCATTGTCAAAAGCTCAAATAACGTAAATTCTAGATCTTCACAAAATCAAGTTAGACAGGAAGAAAAAAGCAGTGATATTCCGCAAAATAGACAATTTAGGAGAAATAACACTTTAAGAGATTTAATCAAAATACTTATATTAAACCAACTGTTGGGAATAAATAGACCACCACACAGACCAGAAATGCCACGTCCACCATATCCGGTAAGGCCACCACAAAACCTTAGACCACCAATGAATCCAAGAGATATGTATGGGTTTTAATATAATAAAAAATATAGTTTAAATATCATTATTGGAGGTAATATAATGAAAGTACTATTAGTAAATGGAGGACCACATAAGAATGGTGCTACAAATTTAGCATTAGAGGAAGTTGAAAAAGAATTAAAAAAAGAAGGAATTGAAACAGAAATATTTTGGCTTGGGATAGAACCAATACGAGGCTGTATTGGCTGTAATAAATGCCGTAGCAATAATAACAGGTGCTTTGATGATGACAAAGTAAACGAATTTATTGATAAGGCTGAAAATGCAGACGGATTTGTATTTGGAACACCTGTACATTTTGCTTCAGCATCAGGTACAATTACCTCATTTTTAGATAGAGTTTTCTATGCAGGTGGTAAATATTTTACAGGAAAAGTATGTAGTTGTATAGCAAGCTGTAGAAGAGGCGGTGCTTCTGCAACATTTGACCAATTAAATAAATATCCACTTATTAATAATATGTATGTGGTTGGAAGTTCTTATTGGAACCAAATACATGGGAATAATAGGGAAGAGGCTATGCAAGATTTAGAAGGTTTACAAACAATGAGAAATATTGGAAAGAATATGGCATATATTCTAAAATGTATGGATAAAGCTAATTTGCCAAAGCCAGTATATGAGGATAAAATAAAAACAAATTTTATTAGATAATATAAAAAAATAGAAAATTTTTCCAAGATATGTAATTAAAAATTGCATATCTTTATTTTTTTAGTAAATAATAAGAAAAGTGAAGATAACAAAATTAAATATTTGCTTTCACATGTGTATTGTTAAAAAATATATTAGGAGGAATGTTATGAAAGTTAGAGATTGTATGTGTAAAGAAGTGGTTTTCGTTAAACCTGACTGTGACACAGAAGAATGTGCAAAACTAATGTGCCAAAATCATATAGGTTGTATACCAGTATGTGATGATAGTAAAAAAGTTATAGGTTTAGTAACAGATAGAGATATTTTATTAAGAACAGTTGGTTGTGGTAAAGAAATAAAAAATACTCCTGTAAGCGATATAATGACTTGCAATATTACCTGTTGCGGACCAGATGAAGAAGTACAGCAAGCTGAAAAAATGATGGGAACAAATCAAGTAAGAAGAATACCAGTTATGGAAAATAATAAAATAGTTGGAATACTAACATTGGGAGATTTAGCTAAAAATAAAGAGATAAATCCAGAAGGTGTAAGTATAACATTAGAAAATATTTGTGACTGTGATAAGAAAAATGCTGAATAGTAATTAGAAATAAAGAATATAGCTTAATACTTATATATATATTAAGCTATATTTTAAATTTTAATTTAATGTCTTTTCCGAAATATTTATTGGTGCTGCTTTATGTTCTAATTCTGCAGTCTTCTCATTTATAATTTGTTTCCACTCTTCTTTTGACATAGTATCAAAATCTATTATTGCAGTTCCTACATTTTTATCACTACCAAAAATATGATTAGCTAATTTCGCTTCTGGCGTTTTTTCTACATATTTAGGATCTTTTAAATCTTTCTTACTATGTATCCTGGTTCTAAAGCCTATTTCATTTAAGAATTTCATTTCTCTTCCAATTAATATTGGTGATATCATATAAATGCTATCTTTGCCACTAAATCTATAAAATCCATCATCTTTTAATCTTTTAATTTTATCTATGGCATCTATTAGTTGTAAATTAACATTTGCAATAGTAGCCGAAACTCCATATTTTGATATCATTTGGTGTAAATCAACTGGTAGGTGAAGGTGAATACAATTTCCAGATATGCCATAAGTAAACATGCTATTTATCGGATATTTTTCATCAGTCTGTTGTTCATGAATATTAGACAATTTACTTTTCAAAAACCCTCTAATACTAGCTTCGTCGTTGCCTATTTTTCGTATTGTTTCCTGCAAGGTATTAGAGTCCATCATATCTATTTTACCTAATAAGTTATTTACCATAGCTTCATTTTCTGCAGTTCTCATGGAAATTAATATATTTTTTATATCTTTCTTCTCCATCTAAACACCTCTATATAAATTATACCATCTGCATCTTAATAAATCAAATTACTAACTTATAGAATAAAAATCATGTTTGAGCATACAATATACATAAGGACAAGTTGTAAGGAGAGTACATAAATGGTAATAGATATGAATTACTTAAACAAAGTAATAAAGAATATTTTTATACTAATATTAAGCATAATAGCAGTGTATCTAGCTTTTAAACTAGCTATATTCTATATGCCATTTCTTGTCGCATTTATTTTATCACTTATATTAGAACCAATAATTAGATTATTAATGAAAAAAGTAAAATTAACTAGGAAAGCAAGTGCTATTATTATATTCATTATAGCTATAGCGATTATTGTTGGACTTTTAATATGGATAATTGCAACTTTAGTTACAGAAACGTCTAATTTGCTTTCAAATATTAATATATATATAGATACTGGATATAATATGTTTCAAAACCTTGTTTCCAAAATAGATTTAAGCAAGTTTAATATTCCACAAAATGTAATGGATATAATTGAAAACTCTGGTTTAGAATTCTTGGGCACAATAACTGACTGGGTAAAAAGTGTACTTACTAAATTAATACAATTTATAACTTCAGTTCCAACTATTGGAATATACTGTGCTATTACCTTAATTGCTTTATATTTTATGTGTGTAGATAAAATATATATGATAGACCAACTAGAACACCATTTACCTGAAACGTGGGTAAAAAGAATAGGCGTACATTTGAAAACACTAATAAAATCTTTGGGAGGATATTTAAAAGCAGAATTTATATTAGTCATAATTTCATTTTTTATATCATTGATTGGACTATATATTTTCTATTTTTTAGGCTGGAATATTGAATTTCCATTATTAATAGCTCTTGGAATAGCATTTGTAGATGCACTTCCGATATTTGGTTCTGGTACAATTATGCTGCCATGGGCAGGATTTTTGGCATTCACAGGTGATTTAAAATTAGCCATAGGAATTTTTGTTCTATGGTGCATAATGAGTATTGTAAGACAACTTTTAGAACCAAAAATCATAAGTGGAAGCATTGGCATCCACCCAATATTCACATTAATTGCAATGTATACAGGTTTTAAATTTATAGGTATATTAGGATTACTATTAGGACCTATCATTCTAATAATACTAAAAAATATATATGGAACATTAATAGATAGGGGAGTAGTAAAGTCAATTTTAGCAAGATAGCCTGTGAACTTTAGGGACGTTCTTTAAAGTTCAAAATAGCCTAATTTACAATTAAAAAATTAAAACTCTAATTTAATAAAAAATGAACTTTAAAGAACGTCCCTAAAGTTCATTTCTTTTTATAATACAGTTGAAGTTGTTACAAAACTGTTATCTGGAGGATATACATATTCATCATTAGGTACATTTACTTCTTTTATATTTTCTATTTCAATAATTGGCATTTCTCCATAATAATCACCTTTTGTAATTATTCCTTCTATTTCTACCCAAGTTCCATCTTCATAATTTTTAGCCACATCAGAGTGACATAAAAAACCTACTACAACTGTCTGAAAATCAGAAGACACTATCATATTTCTTGCTATTACAAATTGCTCTTCATTAAAATCATACAATCTATATACGTAACCAATAAAGTGTATTTTTTGTCCTACATATGTATTTATATCATTATGAATCTGTTGAAGAACATTTGTATAGTTACTAGCTGAAATGTCGTACACCGTATCTTCTGGGAGGTATGAGTCGTTAGTTTTAAAGAAATTATTAAATATTACCCTATAGCAGATAAAAGCTGTAATTATTAATACTATAATACACAATATTCCCATTATTATTTTGGCTGTTTTGTTTCCGTTAATCTTAAAATTGAAAATAAACATAGAATTCTCCTTTTTATAGAATTAAAGTTATGATAATAATATATATCTTGATTAATATAATAATATTAATATATATATATAATTATGAATTAAATTATTATGGATTTATTTATAATATAAGATAATTCATAAGAAGTAATTGACAAAAATAAAATAGTGTTATATAAATTAAATAAGTTTAAAATTTAAAGGGGAGGTAAGTAAAATGGCTGAAAACGAAAACAAGAATAGTGAAAATACAGAAGTAAATGAAGCAAATAATGTAAACAATGGAAATGCTGAAATTAAGAATGATGAGGGGACTAAAGTCAATGAGACTACTCAAGTAAATCCAGAGGCTTCAAATAATAATCCCACAGTAAATGTTCAAACAGAAACTTCAAGTAATACTGTAAATACAAGTAATACAAATAATACTAATAACGAGGGTTCTAAAACAGAAAAGAAAAAATCTAACACAGGATTAATTGTTACTATAATAATATTAGTAGTAATAATAGTAGCGTTAATTGTTGGAGGAATATTTTTATTAGTAAGTGGTACTTTTAAAGATTTATTAGGCAATTCTAATATATTAGATACTGCTGATACTGTAAATGAAGTAGAAAGTATAAATACAGAAGCTGAAAATCCGAATCTTTCAGATTTACTAGGAAATACAAATACTATGAATAATGAAAATACAAACTCTACAGATACTAATTCAGTAGATAATAATACGACTGTTACAGGTTCTAATGGTACTGCTAGAACTTCATCTTTAGAAAATCCTTTACAAGTAGGCGAGTGGGGAATAGCTTCTAAATATAATACTAATACAAGTTCAAATCAAAATGTAAATATTAAAGTTACAAATATTATTAGAGGCGATGGTGCTAAAGCTATGGCACAAGAATATATGTCAAGTGACTATAGCATATATGAATATGAAGAACCAGAAGCATATTTAGAGTGGGTTGTTATAGAATATGACGTAGATTTTGCAGATACATATATTCCTGGTGAACTTGGTGCAAGTCCAAATGTTAACGCGACAATTTCTGGACCAGATGGTTCATCAATAAAATATAATGGAATTACATATATTACTTCAACATTAGAAATAGGATCGAGAGACTATATACAAACCAAAACAGGTTCAGGAAAGATATTAACTCAAATTCCTATTGGTTGTACAGATTATATAGTTCAATTTGGTGTATATAATGGTACTACAGCATATTTTCAAGGCAAATAATATATAAAAATTTGTAAAAGAATTGTATGAAATTTGTATAAAGAGATAAAACGCAAGCCGTTTTATCTCTTTTTTCTTTTATTTCAGGTTGATATTTTAATAAAAAAGTGATATAGTAACAAAGAATAATTTAACAGAGAGAAAGGAAAGAATACAAAATGGGTTTATTTAAATCATATAGCGAAAAAGAAGTAAAAAGAATTATGCCATTAGTCAAGAAAATTAATGACTTGGAAGAAGATATACAAAAATTATCTGATAGTGAGTTAAGAAATAAAACTTCTGAATTTAAAAAAAGATTAAAAGAAGGAGAAACATTAGATGATTTACTACCAGAGGCTTTTGCTGTGGTAAGAGAAGCTTCAAAAAGAGTATTAGGTATGAGACATTTCGATGTACAATTAATAGGTGGGATTATCTTACACCAAGGTAGAATTGCCGAAATGAAAACTGGTGAGGGTAAAACTTTAGTTGCAACTCTTCCTGTATACTTAAATTCGTTAACAGAGAAGGGAGTTCACGTAATCACAGTTAATGATTACCTAGCAAAAAGAGATAGTGAATGGATGGGAAAAGTATATAAATTTTTAGGCTTAACTGTAGGTTTAGCAATAGCTGGAATGAATCCTAGTGAAAAACAAAAAGCATATAATTGTGATGTAACATACGGAACTAACAACGAATTTGGATTTGATTATTTAAGAGATAACATGGTTATATACAAAAACCAATTAGTACAAAGAAAATTAAATTATGCAATAGTGGATGAGATTGATAGTATATTAATAGATGAAGCACGTACACCTCTTATTATTTCAGGTAGAGGTTCACAGTCTTCTGATTTATACAAAAAAGCAGATAATTTTGTTAGAAAATTAACCCCAAAAGTTATTGTGGAAGAAGACGTTAAAAATTATGAACAAGCAGAGGATAATGAAAAATACGACTATATAGTAGACTTAAAAGCTAAATCTGCTTCACTTACTCAAAAAGGTATTAAAAAAGCAGAGCGAGAATTTGGACTAGAAAACTTCAATGATATCGAAAATTCAGAATTAGTACATAATGTAAACCAAGCATTACGAGCTCATGGAATTATGAAAAAAGATATAGACTATATTGTAAAAGATGGAGAAGTTCTAATTGTTGATGAATTTACTGGTCGTATTATGTATGGAAGAAGATATAACAATGGACTTCACCAAGCAATAGAAGCAAAAGAACATGTAAAAATAGCTGATGAATCTAAAACTTTAGCTACAATTACATTCCAAAATTATTTTAGAATGTACGATAAATTATCTGGTATGACAGGTACTGCAATGACAGAAGAGGCGGAATTTGAAGAAATATACAAATTAGACGTTATAGAAATTCCAACAAACAAGCCAATGATAAGAATAGATCATCCAGATATAATATATAAAAATGAAAATGCTAAATATAGAGCTGTAATTGAAGATATAAAAGAAAGTCACAAAAAAGGTCAACCAGTTTTAGTTGGTACAGTTTCAATTGAGAAATCAGAAAAGTTAAGTAAATTACTTACAAAAGAAGGAATTAAACATGAAGTATTAAATGCTAAATTCCATGAGAAAGAAGCTTCTATAGTAGCACAAGCAGGTAAATTTGGAAGTGTTACAATAGCTACAAACATGGCAGGTCGTGGTACTGATATTATGCTTGGAGGAAATAGTGAATTTTTAGCAAAACAAGAAATGGCAAAATTACAATATACTCCAGAACTAATAGAACAATCAACTACATTTAATGAGACTGATGATGAAGAAATACTAGAAGCTAGAAAGAAATATAAAGAATTAGAAGAAAAATTTGCTAAAGAGATAAAAGAAGAAAAAGAAAAGGTAATAGCAGCCGGAGGTCTTAAAATAATCGGTACAGAAAGACATGAATCAAGAAGAATAGATAACCAGTTAAGAGGACGTAGTGGTCGTCAAGGAGATCCGGGTGAATCTAAATTCTATATTGGCTTAGATGACGATTTAATGAAAATCTTTGGTGGAGATATGATTACTAACTTATACAACACATTAGGTGCAGATGAAAACATGCCGATTCAGTCTAAAATGCTATCTAAAGCTGTTGAAAATGCTCAAAAGAAAGTAGAAGGACGTAATTTTACAATAAGAAAAAATGTACTTCAATATGATGACGTTATGAATACTCAAAGAGAAATCATATACAAACAAAGAAGAGAAGTATTAGATGGTGAAAACTTAAAAAATAGCATAGAGAAAATAATTGATAATGTTGCTAGTAGATTAGTTGACTCATATACTACTGAAGACGGAATAAATAAAGAAGCATTAATGCAAGATATTTCTACCACATTTGGAATAACAAATTTAGATTCACTAAATAAAGAGAAAATAAATAGTGATAATGTAAGTAAAGAATTGATAGAAGCAGCTCATAATAAATATGATGAAAAAGAAAAAGAATTTGGTGAAAATGTTTTAAGAGAACTTGAAAGAGTTGTAATGCTAAAAATAGTTGATGAAAGATGGATGGACCACATAGACGCAATGGATGAATTAAAAGATGGTATTGGTCTTCGTGCTTATGGTCAAAAAGATCCTGTTGTACAATATAGAATAGAAGGGTTTGACATGTTTGACCAAATGATTGCAGACATTCAACTAAATGTTGTAAAAGTATTAATGAACGCAAGAAAGAGGGAAGGACTACCAAATAGACAGGAATCTGTAAAAATTACAGGAGAAGGTCTAGAAAGTAGCAATATGTCTTTAAAAGATAATTCGCCAAAACAAGAAAAAACTCACACACCTATAGTAAACACAGAGCCAAAAGTAGGAAGAAATGACCCTTGTCCTTGTGGTTCAGGTAAAAAATATAAGAATTGCTGCGGTAAAAATGCATAATACCAAGGGTTACAGAGTTTCTAAAAATAAAAAAACAGTAAAAAATTAGTAAACTATTGCCAAATTGTTGTCAAACTAAAATAAAATCTCTGAAATCATTGAAAATACTGGAATTTATCTTGGCGACAGAACTGACGACAAATTGAATACGATGTTTAATACTAAAAAGCTAACATATAAAGTGTTAGCTTATTTTTTAATTTACAATTAATAAATATTTCTATATTAAAAAGGGAAAATAAATAATTATAATAAATATAATAAAAACTTATTTTCCCTTAAACATCTTTCACCAAAGGATTCTGTAATTACAGACAGTTGAAGGATCTAATTCTTCTGCCTGATGCCATCTCCAAAATCCATCATCATCTATATAACCATAAGAATAGTCTATTGGTGTTGGACATATATAATAGCCTTTAGCAGAAACCCAATCCTTAACGGAAGAAATTAGTGGGAACGGAAGAATAAATTCCGCTATATAATTCCCATTATTTATATGCTCATACAAACTATTGAGAATAAATAGTTTTTGAAGATATACTTTATCTTCAAAGGAAAGACTTTCGGGTGAGGCAGAATTAAGATATTCAAAATCTTTGAGTTCTTTATCAACCAAAGATAACAATTTTCTTTTCTTTCTATTTTTATATCGATGGCTAATTTCTGAATATCTTCGTGCATCATGAAAGTCTAGCAAAGTAACATTCCGTTCTAACATATTAAATCATCCTTTCTTAAAATTCACTGTACATGGTTACATAATAATTATTACACAAATATATTAGAAAGTCAAGGAAAATAAAACAATCAGACGAAAATTGTTATATAATTTTTTGAATTCTAATCTAATAGTTCCTATATATTTTTGTAGAGTACAATTAGATTGATTATAAATGGATAAAATAACAAAAAAGAAAAGAAGATATAAAAAGAAAAAACAATAAAAATATTGAAGCTTTATGTAAAATGTGCTAATATATAATTGTAAACTTTTTGGATAAGAAATAGCAATTAATTAATGAAATTGTATTAATTAATTGCTATTTCAGAAGTTCAAAAAAAAATATACAGCATGGTCATAAAAAAGGAGGAAAATATTATGACTAATAAACAAAAAGAATTGATGGGTAACTTATTACGGAGTAACTTGTTAGTTTCAACAGGTTGCACAGAACCAATTGCTATAGCCTATGCAGCAGCAGTAGCAAGAACTTATTTGAATGAAGAACCTGCAGATATTACATTGCATATTAGTAAAAATATGGCTAAAAATGCAATGGATGCTGGAATTCCAAATTCAAAATATACAGGTACAGCATTTGTAGCTTCGCTTGGAGCCTTATATGCTAATCCAAAAGATGGTTTTCAATTGCTTGAAAATCTTTCGGATGAACAGCATAAAGTGGCAAATCATTTTGCAAAAGAACATGTAAATATCGAAATTGCCGATACAGACAAAGCATTGTATATTGAAGTAGAAATGCAAGGAATTAAAGTTAAGGCTTCTAGAGATCCCTGTCGATGTTGTAATACTGTTAAGTTAATTGTAACTGATGGACATACTAATGTCAATTTGATTGAAGTAAATGGTGAAAAAGTATTTGAGTTTAGCATTGACGAATCTACTTCTGAAAGTAAAAATACGGAGAAAATAGATTTTTCTATGAAAGAAGTGTTCGAATATGCAGAAGAACTTGAAGATTTACAGATTTTCCAAAAAGCTCTTGACTTAAACAAAAAATTAAGTGAAGTTGGTAAAAGAGATAATTGGGGGTTGAATGTTGGAAAAATAAAACCTTTCGGTGAAGACACTGCTTTGTCAAGAATTATATCTTCAACAACTTCGGCGATTGATGCAAGAATGGCAGGTGCTCCATATCCCGCTATGGCTTGTACAGGAAGTGGTAATCAAGGAATTTCCACAACTATACCAGTTTATCAAGCTGGTATCGAGCTTAATGCTAGTATGGATAAAATTTTACGAGCAATAGCAATAAGCGATTTGACAGCCATCTTTGTAAAGAGAAACTTAAATGTTCTTTCTTACTTATGTGGTGCAGTAATAGCAAGTTGTGGATCTTCTGCAGGAATCACTTATTTGCTGGGAGGAGATTATGAAGATGCAGAATATGCAGTAAAAAATGTTTTAGCATCTGTTACTGGAATGTTCTGTGATGGGGCTAAAAGCACGTGTGCTATGAAGGTCTTGGTTTGTTCCACAATGGCTGTTTATGCAGCTAATATGGCAATGTTAAGTAATAGTAAAATTACACAGAAAATCGGAATCGCTAGAGAAAGTCTTATAGATACAATAAAAAATGTATCTATACTGGAAAGCGAAACCTCACAAACCATGGATGATACAATAATGAAAATTATTGTAAAGTGAAATGTAAAATTTGAACTTCGAATTGGGTGTCCTATTAGGGCACCCAATTCAAGTGTAAAAGAATAAAAAGTTAAAAGTTAAATAAAAAGCTAAATAAAAAAAGTTAAAAATAGTGTTGACAAAAATAATTAAAAATCATATAATAAAATAAATCAAGAAAGAAAGGAAAGATATAAATGATATTAATAAATATAATCTCTAATTGCTGTTGTATGAATTAATACTCTGTCTATTGTAGACATGAGTATTAAAATTCATGCCTACAGAGAGATTATATTTTATAAGATAAATTATAAAACTATGTGGGCATTTTTAATACTACACATAGTTTTTTTATTGTTATATATAAAAATAAAAAAAGATTTAGGAGGGTTAATATGTTTAAAAAGAATGAATTTATAGGAAATACACCAATGATAAAAATAATTTATAAATATAATGGTAAGATAAAAAAAATATTTGTTAAACTAGAATATTTTAATTTAACTGGAAGTATTAAAGATAGAGTGGCTTTTTATATAATTAATAATGCTAAAAAAAGAGGAAAATTAAAAGATGGAATGGCAATAGTCGAAGCAACAAGTGGAAATACAGGTATCGCACTATCAGCATTAGGAACTTACTATAAACATCCAGTATATATTTTTATGCCTGATTGGGCAAGTAAAGAAAGAATTAAATTAATGGAAGGATATGGTGCTAAAGTATTTTTGATTTCAAAAGAAGATGGAGGATTTATAAGGTGTGTAAATGAAGCAAAAAAATTATCTAAAGAACTAGATGGCTATTTGTCTAATCAATTTGCGAATGAAGATAATTATTTAGCTCATTATGAAACTACCGGAGAAGAAATATTAAATCAAATCCCAGAAAAAATAGGAGGTTTTGTATCTGGTATAGGTACAGGAGGAACTTTGATGGGAATAGGAGATAAATTAAAAGAAAAATATAATAATATATATATAACAGCTATTGAACCAGATAAAATGCCTATACTATCTGGTGGAAAAATATTAGGACAACACAAAATAGAAGGAATTGGTGATGATTTTGTTCCAGAATTAGTAGATAAAAATAAAATTGATAAAATTATACAAATAAATGATGATGATGCAATTAACATGTCTAGAAAATTATCAAGACAATTAGGAATAGGAGTTGGAATTTCATCTGGTGCAAATTTGATTGGTAGTATATTGCTTTCAGATGAAATAGAAGATAATGTAGTTACAGTGTTTGCCGATGATAATAAGAAATATTTATCCACAGACTTGTTTAAAGACATCGATAATAATAAAGAATTTATTTCCAACAATGTTGAATTATTAAGTTATGAAGAGTTGCATTAAGTAAAATATTTGATAGTTTTGTAATAATAATAAAACTGTAACAATAAAAATATAATAATTAAATTAACAATAAAAGAAAATAAGTATAAAATATATAAGTAATTAGTGGAAATCTTGAGAAATAACTATGATTATGATATAATAACAGTATTCAATCATATAGTTATTGCCTAAAAAATTTTAGGCGATGAATTAAAATACATCGTTTAAACTTTTAAGGTAATACTATCTGTTTGTAAGCAACTCAAAAAAAGCAAATTTTAAGGAGGTCATTAACAATGAAAATCACAAACTCTATGAGCGGAAAAAAAGAAGAATTTGTACCTTTAAAAGAGGGCGAAGTAAAAATGTATGCTTGCGGTATCACTGTATATGATTTAAGCCACATTGGTCATGCTAGGCAAGCAATCGACTATGCTATGATTACGGATTATCTCAGGTATAGGGGATATCACGTAACATACGTACGTAATTATACTGATGTTGATGACAAAATCATCATAAAAGCTAATGAGTTAGGGAAAAATGCTTTGGATTTTTCTGGAGAGCAGATTCTTGAGACTGAGAAGGACATGAAAGCATTACATGTTACAGATGCAGATATAAAGACTAAAGCATCTGAGTATATTCCACAAATTATAAAATTTGTGGAAGGTCTTATCGAAAAAGGTCATGCATATGCAACAAAGAATGGAGATGTTTATTTTTCAGTAAAGACAGATAGTGAATATGGGAAATTATCTCATAGAAAAGTAGAGGAACTGCGAAATGGTGTACGTGTCGAACTAGACGAAGAAAAAGAGGATCCAGTTGACTTTGCTTTGTGGAAAGCTGCAAAACCTGGAGAGATTTATTGGGAATCTCCTTGGGGAAAAGGAAGACCAGGTTGGCATATTGAATGCTCAGCTATGGCTTTAGATACTCTTGGAGAAACAATTGATATTCATGGTGGAGGAAGAGATTTAGTATTTCCACATCACGAAAATGAAATTGCACAAAGTGAATCTTTGACAGGCAAACCTTTTGCAAAATACTGGAGTCATTGCGGTCTGATAAAGATCAATGGACAAAAAATGGGAAAATCGTTGGGAAATTCCTTAACAATAAGGGATGCTTTAGCAAAGTATAATTATGAAGTGATTAAATGCACTATACTTTCTAAACACTACACATCAGATATTGATTTGCATGATAGCGATTTTCAGCTTGCAGAAGGTCATATGTACTATTTTTATAGTACAATCAAAGCAATGGAAAATTTTATTTCTAGCAATGGGGGAGATGCTACATCTGAAATTCTCGAAGACGAAATTCCAAATACTATCATTTCTAAATTTATTGAAGTGATGGATGATGACTTTAACTCAGCAGTAGCAATTGCAAATTTGCACACAATCTTCAAATATGCAAATAACTTAATGAAATCTGCCAAGAAAGCAAACAAACAGATAGTAGCCAATACTTTGGCAAAGGCTTTGAAAGATTTGAAAAGTGTTTACAAAATTTTAGGCTTTTTTGAGCAAGAACCAGAGAGATTCCTTTTAGAAATGAAGGAAAAATACCTTAAAGAGCTTAATATCGATGTAGACGAGGTTGAAACCCAGATTTTAAAGAGAGCAGAGGCTAAAAAGAGAAAGGACTTTGAAACAGCTGATGCAATTAGAAATGAGCTTGAAGCAAAAGGTATTCTTTTGAAGGATACTAGGGAAGGTACTGTCTGGGATTTGAAAATGCTTTATAACTTTAATTAAAAAGTTGTAAGGTGAAATCTATTGATTAGATTGAGGAAATTTTTCCTCAATCTAATCAATATTATATAATGGTGTTGTAGCCAAGCGGTAAGGCATGAGTCTGCAAAACTCTGATTCGTCGGTTCGAATCCGTCCAACACCTCCAAAAAAGTTTAAATAAAAAAATAAAGAATTTGTCAATTCTTTATTTTTTTATTTATATATTAAATTAATTGATATCAATACTTTTAAAAATAATTATATAACTAAAGATAATAATAACATTAGTAAATAAAATTATGACATAATTTGACAAAAAACAAAAAAAACAGTATAATATCACTGGATTTAGCGAATTTTTATATTAAGATAGGAGTAAAAAATGATAATTAGAATGATTAATAATGTAAGATATTTCAATAAAAATAAAATTGATAACATTTTCTGTACTATTTTTGTGCCTAAATTCTAAAAAATAAAGAGTCAAGGATTTTCTTTGACTCTTTGTTTTTTTTAGAATAAAATAAATATTAATTTAAGTTAGGAGTGATTTTATGATAAAGGGAATAAAAACAAAAAATATCAAACCAATAGTTAGGAAAAGAATGGATAAACTTGTACAGAAGTTAAAAGCAAAACCTGAAGTTGAAGGCATAGTTTATTTAAGTGGACTTGCAAATACGGAATACAAAGATTTTATCGATGAATACTCTGATATAGATATTGGAATTTTTCTTAATGTTGATAGAGAACATTTACCTAATTGGTTGCCACCATTCTCATTTTATATTGTTATAACAGATCAAGATGGTTTTGATAAGACAATGGAAGTGAATTTTCATCAAAAAATTTATGATGAAGAAAAAAATTCACAATGGCATGATTATAAGAAAGAATTTTATAAATATGCTTGTGAGATTGTTTTTGATAGAAACGGAAGGATAGAAAAGTTAATTAATGAAAAAACAGTTTTTACAGAAGAATATAGAAAACTATTACTATCTCATTTATTATCAAGGATTTATTGGATGGTAGAAATTAATCCATTAAATGCAGTAAAAAGAGGATTAATTTTTAATGGAGAAGATTTATTGAATCAAGGATTAAATTATGTAACTGACCTCCTTTATGTCTATGATAAAAAATTCCCACCTGCTGCAAAATGGAAAATATCTCTATTAGGCAATTTAGACTTCTGTCCAAATAATATAGAAAAAAGAATTGAAAATTGCTTTATAGTGAATGAAATTTCAGAAGAAGATGTTTTAAGAAGAAGAAAAGAAATGCTTTCAATAACTAAGGAAATAGAAAATAAAGTATTTGAAGAAGGTCTTTTTAAGTCTACTGAAGATTACATAGAATATGAATATAAAAATTGGAATGCACAGCAAAAACAGTTAAAAGATATTACACAGTATGACATAATTGTTTCAAAATTTAACGATATTTCTACAGAAGAAAGAAAAATACTAAAGGGTATATTATGTGAATATTTTATTACAAATTTAGAAGATTTAACTAAAATATCAACTGAAGAATTAAATGAAATACAAAAGAATCTATTACATAAAATAATTAAAAAAATTAATTAAAATTAATAATTTATTACGTTAAATAAGAGGGGAAATGAAAAATGGAAATAAAAAATGAAACAAATAATGAATTTTATTTAGGAAGAAAATCTATTTTTATACCAATTGTTTTTTTGATTATTAGCATAATAGTTTTAGTTATATTGAAGAGAGCTTCTCTAAAAACTTTTTGGATAATCGGATTTTTTGCTATATTTTTAACATATTTGTTATCAAAAAATAAAAAAGAATTTGGAAATAAATGTGTTGAAAATTTAAAAAGTAATACTTTATTGACTTATGTTCTTATCTTTATTTTGGCAGGAATATTATCCAGTATATTAAAAGTAACAGGAGTTTCAAATGCCCTTTTAACAATTTTTATAAATACTGGTGTTGGTCCGGAATTTATACCTGCTATAATGTTTATTATATGTTGCTTAATATCTACTTTTATTGGTACAAATACTGGTACATATTCTATAGTAGTACCTATTTTTCTACCAATTGCAGTGTCATTAAATTGTAACCCTGCTTTAGCACTAGGAGCTATCATGTGTGGAGGAGGTTTTGGTGATAATTTATCACCAATATCAGATACTACAATAATTTCCGTGAATACCATGAAAGTTAATTTGCTTGACACATTAAAGGTAAGAGTAAAAACATCTTTAGGTTGTGCATTATTATCAACAGTGATCTTTATAATTCTAGGTCATTTACTAATTACAAATCCAACAAATAATATTGAAACTTATGCAAATGATTCGTTGATGCCATTATTAATGCTAATAGTCTTTGTGTTAATGATGTTTTTATTGCTAAAAAAGAATGACTTAATTTCAGTTTTATTAATATGTGATGTGTTTGCAATTATTTTAGCTATGGTATTTGGATTTGTATCTTTTGGAGATATGTTTAGTCAAAATAGTCCTATAATTTCTGGCATAGAAGGTGTTTTTGGAGTTATTGTATTTTGGATTTTCTTGTTTATATTAACTGAATTTATACCTACAGATATGTTGGAGGAATATATTAATAAAAAAGTAAAAAATAGTAAAAGCCCTTCTCGAACTAATGGACTAGCTGCTTTAACTATAATTTCATCAATATTGTTGATATCTAATAATACTGCTGCAATGTCTTTACTTAGCAAGTTCATAGACAAATGCTTTAAAAATAAGACACAAATAGAAAAAGCAAATATATTTGATGGACTTTCATGTGCTACATCTACCTTAATACCATATAATACAGCTGTTATGTTAATGATTAGCCTTGCATATGGAACAGGTTGTTTACCTGAAAGTTTTTCACCTATTTCAATAGTTATGTTTTCAATAAATAGTATGTTATTGCTAATTACATATACATTTAAATCTATATATGATCCTAAAAAAGATTAAAGGAGGCATAATAAAATTGAAGTATTATAGGAGAAAAGATTATGTTTTTGAAAAATAAAAAAGATTTGGATTTAGTTATTTTTGATTTTGATGGAACTTTAGTAGATTCCAATGGAGTTAATAATGAAATAGATATTGAACTAGTTCGCTCTTTCAAAGAAAGGAAAAATCCAGACGAAATTATAAAAGAAAGAGACTATATTTTAAAAACTAAAACAAATGGAGATATATATGTAAATTATTGCCAATATTTAAAAGAAAAATATAATTTGGATTTGCTAGCAGAGGAAATACTTGAAATTCGTAGAAAAATATCAAAAAAATTTTTAAGGAATGTAAAATATAAACCTGGTGCTGATATAATAATAAAATTAATAAAAGAACAAAAAATAAAATTAGCATTAGCAACAGTTTCAAGTTTGCAATCATTAAATATTTATTTTTATGAAAATGAAAACATAATAAAAAAATGTGATTTACAAAATTATTTTGATTTAATCGTTACAAAAGATGATGTTATTTATAAAAAACCAAATCCAGAAGTCTATAATAAAATAATAAATAAATTTAATATTACAAATTTATCAAAATGTATAGTAATTGAAGATTCATTAAATGGGGTTATTGCAGCGAAAAGAGCAAATCTTAATGTTATAGCAATTTATGATAAATATTCTGATAAAGATAGAGAAAAAATAAATGAAATTGCAGATTACAATGTGAAAAACTTTGAGGAATTAATAGCCTTATTTAAGAACTAATAAAGGGAGGAGATTTAAAATGATATCACCATGTGTATTTAAACAAAGAAAAAGTGATAATTATGTAACATTTATTGAAATAACAAATTGTTGCAATATGAAATGTAAACATTGTATGAATGGATCAAACGATAAAGAGATTAACAAAGGATTTTCAATCGAAAATATAAAGAAACTATTAGAAGAACTTTACGAAAATAAGACAGAAAAAATTTATATATCTGGAGGAGAACCTCTATTATATCCATATATAGATGATGTGATTTTATATGCTAATTCTTTGGGAATGAAAGTAACACTTGCAACTAATGGATTAGAGATTCCTAAACATTTAGATGCAATAAAAAAAGGAGTTCAATTAGTTTCAGTTAGTCTTGATGGAATTGGGAAAACACATGATAAATTTAGAGGTGTTCAAGGATCATACGAAAACTGTATAGAAGTTTTAAAGTTATTAAAAGAAAACAATGTAAAAACTAAAATAAGTGCAATGATATGGAAAGAGAATATAGAAGAATTGGAGGATATGATTATTTTAGCTAAATCTTGTGGTGTTTCAAAAATTAATTTTGCATTCATGTTACCAGAAGGAAGAGCAAAGTTAGATGAAACAATTAAAGTGCCTGATAATAGATATAGAGAAATATTCGATAAAATGGAAAAATTAATAAAGAAATATGCAAAAGAGGACTTTGAAATAAGATTTAGAAGAACTGATGTGCTAGATAAAAATAGTTTAGACTGTCCAGGGGGAAAAAATTTAATGCATATAGATGTAAATGGTAAGGTATCTCCTTGTTCTTGGATAGCTAAATTAGATAAAGAAAATGAATTTTCATCATATTGGCCTAAAAGTAGTATTAGCGAATGTATAAAAAAATTTGATGCTTTTGATAATTGTAAAAAAACAAGAAAAGATAAATTTGGATACTGTGGTTGTATTGCACTTGCTAATATGTATAATGGTAATTTTTTAGCAGAAGATCCATTAAATAAAGTTTTAAAAGAAAGTAGGAGATAAATTATGGACAAATATGCAATAATAACTGGTGTATCTTCTGGAATTGGGGAATGCATAGCAAAAAAATTTATAGAAGATAACATACATGTTTTTGGAATAGATGAAAACCAACCAAAAAATAAAAAAATCGATTTTTTTGAATGTGATATTAGGGATGAAGAAAAAATAATAGATATTTTTAACAAAATTAGTAAAAAAACAAAATATATCAATTGTTTAATAAATTCAGCAGGTATTTTTTGTTATAGTGAAAGAAATTTAATAGAAAATCTTTCAAAAACAGAATGGCAAAGCGTTATTGATGTAAATTTAACAGGTACATTTTTAATAACAAAGCATTCAATACCATTATTAAAAAAATCATCAAATGGCAACATTATAAATTTGAGCTCTGAACAAGTTGTTTTACCTCAAATAAAGAGTGCACCATATGCAGTTACTAAAGCTGCCATAGAAATGTTCTCTAAAATATTAGCACTTGAACTAATTGATTCAAAAGTCAGAGTCAATACTATAGCTCTAGCATCTGTAAAAACTAATTTTTTAAAAAGATACAAAAAAGATGATGAGATTATAAAGAAAATGATGGAAGCTACAGATAAAAATATGCCTTTTGGTATTATTGATCCATATGATGTATATAAATTAGTTAGATATTTAATAGAAGAAGATACTAAAATTACAGGACAAACTATTCTTATTGATAGCGGAGTTATATTATCTGCTAATAAAAAGAAATAGTTTGTAGTTGTAAGATAAAAATAATAGAATGTTTTTGAAAAAATGAGAAAGGAATGAATTGTAATGAAAAAAGTGGAATATGATTTAGATGGGAAGAATAAACTGTATTTTTTTCCAGAGTATAATAGATTTACTTTTAATGATCCTAACCCTGAAATTGTAGCTGATTATTATAGTGATTCATTAGTAAAATTAAGATTAGAAATCTCTCATTTATGTAACGGAAGATGTAAGTATTGTTTAGTTTATGGAAATAATGTGGAAAAAGCAGAAATTTTGAATGTTAAAGAATTCTGGAAATACCTTGTAAGTCAAGAGTGGTTTAAAAACATAAAAAAAATTTTCATTATTGGAGGAGAGCCTTTACTTCATTTTGAAGAAATATCATATATTATAGATAATTTTAATGGAAAAATTAGTTTTTCCACAAATGGTACATTAATAACTAAAGATATGGCTAAGAAATTTTCAAAATCGAATGTAAAGGTGTATATATCACTTGATGGACCAGAATTTGAAGATAATATTAATAGAGTATATATAAACCAAGAATTTATGTATCCAGATATTATAAAAGGAATAAATTTGCTTAAAGAATATAATGTGAAATTTGGTATTTTTATGGTTGCTACTCCAGAAACAGTAAAGAAAGCAACAAATATGATTTTAAAATTAGATGAAAAATATTCACCAATAAGAATTGGATATAATCTTCCACATTGGACTCCAGATTATGAAAATAACGGTCTAGCAGAAGAATTTAGAGATGTGTTATTAGAACTTTATAAAAATAGAAAAAAATTAAAAGCAGAGATTCCTCAATTAAAATGGAGATTAAATCCTTTGTGTGAAGGAAAAGTTAAGAAATTTTCATGTGGATTACATACTACTCAGACAACAATTTTACCAGATAAATCAATTATAAGATGCTCAAAAATTGATAATGAAAACGATAATTTAAAATTACGTGTTACGAATGAATTACTTGATAAAAATTCACCAATAGAATTGGCAAAAGACAAAAAATCTAATTGTTCAAAATGTATTGCATTATCATGTTGTGGAGGAGGATGTCCTTTTGATGGAATGAAAAGATTCAATTGCCTAACAGATAGAAGAGAATGTGTAATTACACCTCCACTTGTCAATATGGCTATAAATAATGTTGTTGAAAAATTTAAGAGTCAGGAAATTAAAGTTCCAAATGGATTAATAAAACCTGATATAATCAATAAATTAATTTGGAGTTGAGATTTTATAAAATGAAGGAAAAGATAAATGAAATAAAAAAAATTATGTTAGGACATATTCCAATTAATATATCTATAGTAGTTATAACACCACTGTCTTCAACATTTTATAAATTATGTAAAAGGTTAGATATAAAAGAAAAATATGATAATGGCTTTTTTGAAAATTGCATTTTTAGACTTAATTATGAAGAAGATAAAAGGGGAATATTAATTTTATCACCACAAGGAATTGCTTCCAAGGATATAATCGAATTGTTTTCCAATATTAATATTTTGTTTTTTGGTTTAGCAGGAAGTCTAAATAAAAAATATGAGATTGGAAGCTTTGTAGAAGTTATATTAGCTGAAGATGAGTATGGAGAAATTTCAAAACTTAATACAATAGGAAAAAAAGAAATGGTAAAATGTGGCTATTCTCCATGTTTACTTGGTGAAATTGAAAAGAAATATTGTGAATTTGCTAGGAATGAAAATTGTGATGTTGTAGATATGGAAACTACTTATTGTGCAAAAACGGCAATTGAAAGAAATAATAGATTTGTATCATTATTATTAATATCAGACATTCCAAAAGTAATTAACTTTTGGGAGTTATCAGATATAGAACGTAATAAACTTAAAGAAGGTAGAAAAGATGCAATAAATGAAATAATAAATTATATAAATATTTTAATAAAGGAGTAGAAAAATGAGTGATGAAATAGTTATAAAATATATAGAAACAACAAGTAAATGTAATTATGCTTGTCCAATATGTGTTAAAAGAACAAGAAATTGTAATATGAATATTGAAGAGTTTTATAAAATAGTCGATAGAAATATTGAGTTATTTCACAAAAAGCCTATTTGGCTTGATCTTAATGGCGAACCACTAGTAGATCCTTACTTTTTTGATAGGGTAAAATATATGCAGAGTAAAGGACTTAAGACTAGAATATCCACTAATGGTGCATTATTAAATAAAGAAAATATAGAAAAAATTGTAGACTCAGGTATGAATTATATTGTTGTATCAGTTGGAACTTTAAATCCATCAGTATATAAACAAATAAGAGGAATTGATAATTTATCTAAAGTTTTAAATAATTTGGATAACTTGAAAAAGTATGTTGATAAGACACATGCTAACACTGAACTTCAAGCTGTTATGATAGATACAGGAACTAATTTAGATAGAGAAGAATTTATTAAATATTTTCATGATCGTGGGATTAATGTCGCATTCCATAATTTTACTAATAGAGCCCATAGTATAGAAATGGATTTAAATCCTAAAAGTAGAGATTTTAGTACATATGAAAGAGGAGAGTGCAAGGGATTAAAACGTAATATAATAATTCTTAGTAATTGTGAAGTTATAACTTGCTGTTGTGATTTTTTAGCCAGAAATTCTTTGGGGAATTTAAGGGATTATGACTATTCTGTAAAAAAATTAGTTGAAAATGGGAATTTAGATCAATTAATTTCTGATTTACGAAACCATATATATAAAGGATCTTGCAAGGATTGTTCTGATTGGATATATTATCAAGAAAATGCAACAGAAGAATATGTTACAGTGTATCCAGTAAATAAAACAACATCTAATTAAGTTATAGAATATATACTATAATCATAAAAATAGAGGAAAATTAAATTTTATTTTGAAAATCCTCTATTTTTTTATAATATAAATATATTTTTGTACATATTATATAGATTTTCTATTACTTTATTAAAAAACTCATTAAATTCTAGATAATAATAAAAATAATGATATAAAACATAAAATAAATATTTAGGATCTGTCAAAGATACAAGAGTTTTTAGTTATGCCACAAAAATATTAAGAAATGGGGTAGAGATAAAAGATGTTGCTGAATATTAGGACATAATAATATAGAAACAACAGAAAATTACTATATATCTAGTTCTAAAAAATTTAGAAAAAATGCAAATGATATATTTGAAAAAATAACTTTTTCTAACACTATACAAGAAATAGCTAATTATATATATTAATTTGACAAACTGAAACTTACGTGGTATATTATCAATGAAATATACTGAGTAGGCTTTTTTAAATTATATTTCAGATCATAGCATTAATGGTAAATAAAAATATGTTGGCGACATTGTTGCCAATTTGTTGCCAGAAATATAACAAAAATAGTAAAAATAATATAATAAATACTATATATATTCTTTACATTAATTTTTCTAAACACAGAAATATCAATAGTATTGATAATATTATAAATACTGATAATACTAAATTTTCCACTACTTGTGGTTCGGGCAAAAAGTATAAAAATTGTTGTGGAAGAAATGGATAAATATGATAAAAATAGTATTTAATAAAGAAAAAAACAAATCGGTAGCATATGATAATAATATTCAAATTGGTGAGTGTGACTTTGAAGAGATAGGTGGCAGTACATGGAATATTGTCCATACAGAAGTAGATAATTCTTATCAAGGTCAGGGAATTGCTAGAAAATTAGTTGAAATTATTATTGAAAATGCCAAAATAAATAAAAAAACTTTAACTGCTGATTGTTCTTATGCAAAAAAGATTATAGATAAGTAATAAATTGGGGTGGTGAAAATCACTCCTTAATCTTTGACAAAATAATCTATATATGCTATATTAACATTGTTAAAATAAAAAATGGAGAGTGATTTAATGATAGATTTTGACTCTACAACTACTGAACTTTCTAATCTTAGTTCTAAATTAACCGAAATTGGTGATTCACTTTGACATTTCTAGTTTAGAAAAAGAATTAAAAGAATTAGAAAAAGAGACTACTAGCCAAGAATTTTGGGAAAACCAACAAAATACTTCAAAAGTATTAAAAAGAATTACAGAAATAAAAAATAAGATCGAAGAATATAAGGTGACTAATAATAACTTAGATAATCTCATAGATTTAGTAGAACTATTAAAAATAGAAAAAGATGAGCAATTAGAAGCCGAGTTAGAAAAAAACATGCTGGCTCTAAAAAAAGACATAGATAAACTTGAAATATCTACACTTCTTTCTGGAAAGTATGATATTAATAATGCAATTATAACTCTTCATCCCGGGGCAGGTGGAACTGAAGCACAGGATTGGGTAGAAATGCTATACAGAATGTATACAAGATGGGCAAATGCAAATGGATACAAGGTAGAAGAGTTAGATTATCTCCCTGGAGATGAGGCAGGAATAAAAAGTGTAACATTTCTAGTATCTGGAGATTATGCTTATGGATATTTAAAAGGAGAACAAGGTGTACACAGGCTTGTTAGAATTTCTCCTTTTGATTCAGGAGGAAGAAGACATACTTCATTTGCTTCTGTCGAAGTTCTTCCAGAAATTTCAGAAGATATTGAAGTAGATATAAATCCAGATGATTTAAAAGTGGACACATATAGAGCATCTGGTGCAGGTGGCCAACACATAAATAAAACTTCTTCTGCAGTTAGAATTACACATATTCCTACTAACATAGTGGTAGCATGCCAAACTGAAAGGTCTCAAATACAAAATAGGGAAACAGCCATGAAAATGCTTAAATCTAAACTATTACATTTAAAAGAACAAGAACATAAAGAAACCATTGATGAATTAAAAGGTATACAAATGGATATTGCCTGGGGAAGCCAAATACGCTCATATGTATTTTGTCCATATACAATGGTAAAAGACCACAGAACAAATTACGAAGTAGGTAATGTAGATAGTGTAATGAACGGAGATTTAAATGGATTTATTGATAGTTATTTAAAATATATTAAGAAAGGAAAACCATAAAAGAACATATTAACTATAAATTTAATAAAATATATTATAGGCAAAATATAATTATATTTAAGCCTTGTACATTTATATATAAGGACTGTTTATAATGGAAACTATAGTCTTAAAATTTGGAGGAAGCTCTACTGCAGACAATATAAAATTAAATATTGTTGCAAACAAAATTATTGATTTTTATAATAAGAAAAACAAAGTTATTGTTGTTGTTTCAGCACAAGGAAAAACAACAGATAATTTAATAAAAGAGGCAAAAGAATTATCATACGAGCCAGATAAAAGAGAAATGGATGTACTACTTAGTACAGGAGAACAAATGTCAAGCTCAAAACTAGCAATATTGCTTAATCGACTAGGATATAATGCTGTTTCTCTAACTGGATGGCAAGCAGGAATTTATACCTCGAACATAAATGAAGAAGCTAAAATTGAATACATTAATACCGAAAGAATTAAACAAGAGCTAGATAATGGAAATATTGTGATAATAGCAGGTTTTCAAGGAATAAATGATAAAAAAGATATCACAACTTTGGGTAGAGGAGGTTCTGATACAACAGCTGTAGCAGTAGCAGCAGCTATGAAAGCAGACCACTGTTATATATTCTCTGACGTAGATGGAGTGTACTCTACTGACCCTAATAAAATTACTGATGCTAAAAAGATAGAAGAATTATCATATGATGAAATGCTTGATTTGTCTAACGAAGGCGCAAAAGTATTGCACAATAGATGTGTAGAAATTGCACAAAAATTTAATGTATTGATAGAAACAGGTTCAACATTTAATAATAATTTTGGAACACAAATAAATAATAAAATAGAAGAAAGCGCAGTAAAAAGCATAGTAAAAAATGATAATTTATTCTTGATAACTTTAAAATATGAAAACTATAATGCAGACATGTTAAATAAACTATATTTCACTTTATTAAATAATGGAATTATACCAACAAACATGATAAATAACAGTATTAATAGTTTTAATGTAAGCTTTACAATAAAATCAGCAGATTTAGGAAAATTCCAAGAATTATTAGGAGATGAATTAAAAGATTTTACTTCATCATTTACTAATATATCAAGAATTTCCCTTGTCGGATATGGAATAATGAATAATGAAAACATTATAAAGAAAACATTAGAGTTATTAAATATAAACTCTGTAGACATATTTTCTATGCAATTAGAAGAATGTAAATTATCAATTATGACCAAAGAAAAAGTAAATAACAAATTGTTAGAACAGTTACATCATGAATTAATAGTTTAAAATTAGACAAAGAGGTCAACGTGGACTACTTCATATTTGTCCACGTTAATTTTAATAAATTAAGAGAGGAGATTTATGGAATATTACAATCCATATAAAAGTAACAAATGGCATTTTATTCATATATCTTTTCAGCAAATTATAAAAGATTTTTTAATAACATAAAAAAAGTAGCAGAAAAGGAACATAAAAGCTTTATAAAAATGGTATTCGATACAGGATACTGTGTATTTAGATATGGATTTGGACTTACAGATTATTTAAATTATCAATTATATAATAAAAATAAATCTGAAAGAAAGAAATATTTAAGCACTAAAAAAGAAAATAAATTTTATGAGATAGTATCTCCAAGTGCATATAAACAAAGATATACAATAAAACCTAATTTTTTAGAAGATTTCAAAAAATATACAAAAAGAGACTTCTTTGTACCTAAAGAAGGAAATTTTGACGAATTTATAAATTTTTTAGAAAAACATGAGGTATTCATGTCTAAACCATACGACGGGCTTGGTGGCGCTGACGTAAAAAAAGAATATGCTAAAAATATAGAAAACAAAGAAGAATATTTTAATAATGCAATACAAAATAGAATATTTCTAGAAGAATTAGTAGTTCAGCATCCTGAAATGAATAAATTATGTAGTACAAGTGTAAACACTATGCGTATAATGACTTTTAACAATCATGGTAATCCACGAATACTTTGGATGGGATTAAGAGTTGGAAATGGAATAAATGCTATCGACAATTTTCATGCTAAAGGCATGGCTGTAAATATTGATATAAATACTGGAAAACTTGTAGGAAATGCCATAGACAAGGATTTAAATGAATATATAGAACATCCAACTACACATATAAAATTTAACGGATTTCAAATTCCTTGCTTTGAAGAAGCAAAAAAAATGGTACTAGAAGCAAGCCTTGAAAGTGACAAAATATTAGTTGTAGGTTGGGACGTAGCTATATCTGATAAAGGACCAGTTATAATAGAAGGAAATAGGAGACCAGGATTTGATATAGTACAAGTCTTATCCGGTGGAAGAGTTGATATTGTAGACAATGTACTAGCAGATATGAATGAACTATAGGGACGTTCTTTAAAGTTCATTTCTTTAAATTGGACAAGAGTAGTAAATAACTACTTTTATTCAATTTATTTTTTTGTTCTAAAAAAGACAAGTTGTGAATATAATATTCTATAGATTAAGCACATAAAATGTGTGTAAATGGAGGTATATATATGACCATAGATGAGAGAAAAAATAATAATCTTTCAAATAATAATCCTGTTCAAAATCTAGTATTGGAAAATAGAGAAAAGTTGAGCATATCAGGTGTTTTAGACGTCTTAAGCTTTGATGACCAAATAGTAATACTAGAAACAGAACTTGGTTTATTAACAGTAAAAGGAGAAAACCTACGAATAAATAAATTAAGCTTGGACACTGCTGACGTGATAGTTGATGGCGAAATATACAATTTAGGTTATAGCGAAAAAAACCTAGATAAAAAGAGTGGGGGAGGAATATTAGGAAAAATCTTTAAATAGGGGGAATATAATTGAATGAAATTTATATTTTTTCTTTATTTATTCTAACTGGAATGATAATTGGAATATTATTTGACATTTTTAGAATATTTAGGAAGAATTTTAAAACTATAGACTCTATTACATATATTCAGGATTTTCTTTTTTGGATTCTTACAGGTATAATACTTTTATATAGTATTTTTGCATTTAATAATGGAGAATTACGAGGATATATTTTTGTTGGTATAATCTTAGGTATATTTTTGTATATGTTAATTTTAAGTAAACCGTTCGTAAGAATATCTAGTAAAATAATTAGCTTAATGAAAAAAATATTATCTGTTCCAATAAATTTTTTAAATAAATATGTTATAAAACCATTATCAAACTTATTGTCCAGATTATTAAATTGGATTAAAAAAATTATTAAAGTAAATATTCCTAAAATAAATCTAAAAAATAAGAAAAATGACAAATTATCTAATAAAATTCAATAAATTTAGAAGGATTTTCTGGAAAAATGTAGAAAAAAATATATAGATTAATTCTGGAGTGAAAATACATATGAAAAATAAAAAAATGAATAATTTGTTGAAAAAAATATTAGTATTAATATTTATTATATATTTTGTTTATACAATAATAGCACAGCAAAAAACTTTAAATACTTATGCACAAGAAAAAGATAAATGTAATGAAGATATTGAAGTTGCACAAGAAGAGCAACAAGAATTACAAGAAATGAAAGAAAATATAAATTCTGATGAATATATAGAGCAAATTGCAAGAGAAAAATTAGGTATGTACTATCCTAATGAAAGAGTTTATATTGATATCGAAAAATAAAAATTACTAAAAAGTATAAGAGGCATTTAGATGCCTCCATATTTGCTTTTTTCAATTTATTTAATTTCTCATAAATTTTCACAATTAAAAACAAATAACAATTATAATAAAATTATATATAGGGGGCTTAATATGGATTTAAAAGATTATACCTTAGTAGAATTACGCCAATTAGCTAAAGAACGTGGCGTTAAAAATGTTTCAAAATTAAAGAAAGAAGAATTGTTAGATTTTTTAAATAATATGAATGATAAAAAAGAAGATAGTAAAACAATAGACAATAACTCTACTGTTGAAGAAACAGAAGTAGTAGATGAAAATAGAGCTGAAGAGTTTAATTCTTTAGGATATAAATTAACTAATAATGGAGATAAAATTGTTGAAGGAATCTTAGAAGTCCTTCCTGATGGATATGGCTTCTTAAGAGGAGACAATTATCTATCAACTGCAGATGATGTATATATTTCACCTGTTCAAATTAGAAGATTTAGATTAGATAATGGAGATAAGATAACAGGAATTGCTAGAATGCCAAAAGAAGGTGAGAAATTCCCAGCATTAATTTTCGTAGGAAAAGTAAATGGTGATGCACCAGAAATGGCTTTTAAAAGGAAAAAATTTGATGACCTTACACCTATCCATCCAAACGAAAGGATACATTTAGAAACGGCACCTAATGAATATGCAATGAGAATTATAGATTTAATGTCTCCAATAGGTAAAGGGCAAAGAGGTATGATTGTTGCGCCTCCTAAAGTTGGAAAAACTACTCTTTTAAAGAAAATAGCAAATAGTATTTCAATAAATAACCCAGAAGTAGAATTAATCGTACTTTTAATAGATGAAAGGCCAGAAGAAGTTACAGACATGCGCCGTTCAATAAAAGGAGACGTAATATATTCTACATTTGATGAATTACCAGAGCACCATGTAAAAGTTGCAGAAATTGTATTAGAAAGAGCTAAAAGACTAACAGAACAAAATAAAGACGTAGTTATATTGTTGGATAGTATAACAAGGCTTGCTAGAGCATACAATTTAGTTATTCCTTCTTCTGGAAGAACATTATCTGGCGGTTTAGATCCAAGTGCATTACATAAACCAAAAAAATTCTTTGGCGCTGCTAGAAATATAGAAAATGGGGGAAGCCTTACAATTCTTGCTACGGCCTTAATAGAGACAGGAAGTAGAATGGATGATGTAATTTTCGAAGAATTTAAAGGAACAGGAAACATGGAAGTTCATCTTGATAGAGGATTATCGGAAAAGAGAATTTTCCCAGCTATTGATATAAATAAATCTGGTACTAGACGTGAAGAATTATTATTATCGCCAAAAGAATTAGAAGTAGTATTTGCTTTAAGAAAAGCAATGTCAACAAAATCTGTATCTGACGTAACAGAAGAATTAATTGAACAAATGATGCTAACTAAAAGTAATGAAGAGTTTTTAGATAAGATATCTAACTTTTTAAAACTATAAAATTAAATTAATATATATAATACAATTAAAAATACAATAAAAAGGAAATTAAGTAATAATTATTTGCTTGATTTCTTTTTTATTTTTGAGGTAGGAAGGAGTAGTGTAATAAGTACCAAAAAACGGAAAGTTCTAATTGCACAAAATGATAGTTTTGCGCAATTTGGTATAGGGGGCAAAAATATATAACTACATACATGGCTATTTCTTGTAATCCCTGCTATTAGCCTTATACAAAGCTTTTATACTCATTTATTTAGACTAATAACTATATTACTTTCGTATTAAATCCCCTTAAAACTGATTCTGAAGCCTCATTATTTTGGTTGGATTTTTTTTCATTATTGTAACCAGTTTTTTTATTCAAAAAAATTATAAGATTTTTATTTTTTCTTCAAAATTTTTAAAAACCTTATATTTCAGTATTTTGCCTATTTTTGCAGACAACAAACTATATGTCCAAAAAATAAAAACGCCTTAAAATCGATTCTCGTGCGTCATATTTTTGGCACTTTTCTTGTAATTATTATATCTCTTACTATATACTATAATTTGCATATTTATATCATATTTTAGAGCATTTATTTTATTATTATTATATTTTATCAAGCATTTATATATCTTTAAATAATTTACTTATATTTATAGACGAATAATTTTATTACTTTATTATTAAATTGCCTTAAAATCGATTTTAGAGCTTCATAAATATATTACTAATATTCAATTTCAAAATACAAATTATAATAAATACTATTATAAAAATATTGTATTAAATGTTATTAAATATTTTAAATTTCATATTATAACAAATGTTCGTTTTTAAATATTTTTAATATAATTTGTAAATCTAAAACTTTGCACAAAATTTATAATTTAATTTTTATTTACAATTTATTTTTTACTTGATTTATAATTTAAAATTATTTTTATTTGTCTTTTATATATTTTCTTCAAATTTATAATTAATTTATTTAGTATAATAAATTATAGAAAATAAAATTTTATTTAATATATTTTTATAATTTTTATATATTAAAAAATGTGCTATTCCCCCCTACTCTACGTTTTATCAAATGAAAAAAGATTAGTTATAAAAGATTAGTTATATTTCAAACTAATCTATTAATTGTAAGCTGTCTTTCTAATATTGGATGTATATACCTAAAACCAAATATTATACATATATTCTAGTAATTCTTCACATAATTCATAATCACTAGATTCAGCAATAACAGCATCTATATCACAATAAGGACATAAAGCTGTCTTCGTACCTGATTTTTCTTCAATCCATTCTTTTATTTCTTTAGGATTATATATTCTTAAACAATAAAAACATCCACATTTATTTGAATTGTTCAATTCTTCCTCATTATTAATTGAATGACCATATGCTTTATCTGCATATCTTTCAAGTTTCCACTTTTCCATATATTCTCTCCCACAACTTACTATTTTACTTATTATATTTTAAACATTTTTCTTCTAATCTATTCTATACTGTTTCGAGATTATATGACCAATTTTGAATTCTTCTATCTTCAAGCATTAAGTTAAAACTATACTTAATTTCTTTATATGTAATTTTATCTCCAGTAGTAACATCAATTTTCATAATAACAGGCATTGATTCCATATAGTTAGCTTTGAAAGTTATTCTATATCCACCATAATCATCATCTTCTCTAATTAACTCTATTTTCTGTACTTCAAATGTAATTCCATCATCAATTTTTATATTGCAAATTTCGTTAATTATATTTGAAATATTTTCTTCAGTTAATTTGAATCCTTTAATTGTTGTATCCATGTCCATAGTTGTTCTACTATCAATTCCAAGCATAGCAGAGATTAGCATTCCACCTTTTAGAATAAAATTATCTTTGTATTTGGAAATAGAGATTCTTTCAAGTAATCTTTCAAGCATATATGTTTGTAATACAGATTGTGCCGAAACTTTATTTTCTTTTGCAATATTATTAATAATTGCTTTTAGACTCATTGCATTTCTTTTCATCCGAGCACCTCCATATATTGAGCCAATATTTTTTCTATTTTAAATTTTGTTGCATATTCTGATAATAAAATAAGGTTTTTATCTTTTCTTTTCATATATTCGTTTAATGCTGTATTAAAAATTTGTAAATCGATTTTATTCCTATCTCTAATAATATCACAAATGGTTCTTTCAATATTATAAATTCTTATTGCCAAATCATCATCCAATTTTAAACATGTATAATTTTTGGTTTGTATTATCAAAGTTTTGCGCAATAAGGTATAGGGGCAAAAATATATAACCATGCACATGGTCATTTCTTGTAATCCCTGCCATTTCTATTAAAAATCGTAATATTTAAACTATTTCTCTCATTGAAGTAGATTCTACTTTTCCATCCTCATCAAATTCTATTAAAAGGTCATAATAATGTTTTGTTGTAAAAATATTATACTTTCCCCAAATTACTCCTTCATATAAAATTCCTGCATTATATGTATAGTATAAAGTATTGCCTTTATATTCTGTGGTGCCATCTGGTTCTCCAAGTAGTATAGCAACTTTTTCTTTTGACAAACCTATAAGACTGTTATTATCATCATATTGTTCCATTTCTAAATATAAATTATCAGGATTTTGACGTTCTTTAAATAAAAAATCTCCTAAAAAACACATTAATAGAGCAATAATAATTGCTGCTATTATCATCAAAATTATGAATTTTTTATTTTTCCTCATGCCAATATAGATTGCAATATACAAACACATTATTATGATAGTGTAATAATAAATTTCATAAAGTAGCATAGTTATACACAAGTTGAAAAATTCATAAGAAGTATCCGCAATAACGGATCCAAGCATTTGTATTGGTATAGTTATTGCCGTACAGCCTATAATTATTCCTATTAAGGAGTTTGCTATAATCTTACCACCTTTTAAGCTTTTTCTTAAGCTATATATCCATATACAAAAAATTGCTGGTATTCCTATAACTATTAACATATATAAATTCCAATTCATTTTATATCACCTATATTTTTACCTAAATATTATTAGTTTCATACTCTCATTACAATATATATAATATCACATTTTTTATATGTTTCCAATAAATATGTATAATTTTCGCAATGTAATAAAAAATTGGTTGCTTTTATTTGATTATTAGTATATATTATGTATATACGAGGTGAAAATTTTATGATTAATTCTGACTTAAATCCTGAATTTATAAATTCATTTTTAGACTATTCAGCTGTCGTTTTAAATAAATCTATTAATTCTGTTAAAGAATACAGTTATGATTTAAATATGTTTTTTAAATATATGAAAATTCATTTTAAGCTAACCAAGGAAACAGATTTTAATAAAATATATATTAGAGATTTCGACTTACAAACTGTAAAGAAAATAACTACTAATGACATAAATGCTTTTTTATCATACCTTGCATTAAGTATGCGGAAGTAAACCTGCTACAAGAGCCAGAAAAATATCTACAATACGAATATTTTTTGCCTATCTTTATGACCAAAAAATGATAAAAGAAAATCCAGCTATAGGAATTAAAACTCCAAAGCAGGAAAAACGTATGCCTAAATATCTATCTTTAGAGGATAGTAAAAGACTTCTAAATGTTACTGCAGACGAGAATGACGAAAACAAAGAAAGAGATTATGCTATCATTACACTATTTCTTAATTGCGGTCTACGTTTATCTGAATTAGTAGGAATAAATATATCTAACATCGATTTTAGTGAAAATAGATTAACTGTAATAGGTAAAGGTAATAAAGAGCGTACTATATACTTAAATGAAGCTTGCATAAATGCAATTACGAAATATATGTCTGTGCGTCCTAAAGAAGGCGTTAAAATGGATTCTAAAGCTTCTAATAAGGCATTATTTTTAAGTAAAAGGAAGGAAAGAATAAGCAATCGAACTGTACAATATATAGTAGAAAGAGAATTACTAAAAGCAGGACTAGATACTTCTAAGTATTCAACACATAAATTAAGACATACTGCTGCTACTTTAATGTATCAATATGGAAAAGTAGATATTAGAGCTCTGCAAGAATTATTAGGACACGAAAGCATTGCTACAACAGAAATATATACTCATGTAAGTAATGAGCAAGTACGAGATGCAGTTGAAAGTAATCCATTAAATGATGAATATAAAAAGAATTAATAAATATTATAATTTCCATACCAGCACTTCACTTTACATAACAACATATTATATATAAATATGTTATGAAAGGAAGTGTTATTTATTGAAACTAGAAAATAAAAAAATTGGATTTGCCTTTACTGGGTCTTTTTGCACTTTCAAAGCTGTGATAGAAGAATTAAAGAAAATAAGAGAAGAAAAAGCCGATATTCTCCCCATAATGTCATACAATTCATATAATCTGGACACAAAATTTGGTACTGCAAAAGAATATATAGATGAAATAAAAGAAATAACAGAAAAAGAAGAAATAATTCATACCATTCAAGGCGCAGAACCAATTGGGCCCAAAAATTTAACTGATTTAATGGTAATAGCCCCATGCTCGCGGAAATACCATTGCTAAACTTGCTAATGGCATAACAGATACTCCTGTACTTATGGCCGCTAAATCTCATTTAAGAAATAATAATCCTGTAGTTATTGCTATATCAACTAATGATGGACTATCTGGAAGTGCCGAAAATATTGGTAAATTATTAAATAGAAATAATTATTTTTTTGTGCCATTTAAACAAGATAACCCAATAACTAAACCTCGTTCATTAGTAGCCGATTTCAAATACCTTATCCCTACAATAGAAAAAGCACTGGATAAAGAACAAATAGAACCAATTCTTTTGTGAGTGTAAAGAAAAGAATGGAACAGGGGGGACACACATTTTGTTTCAAAAATGAAACAAAATGTGTGTCCCCCCTGTTCCAAATTTTTATTTCAAATAATCTTCTATTATGCTTTTTGTTATTGGTAATAAATAATGGCTTCCTCCTCTGTTTTCTACATTTTCTATCATGTTAATCATTAGTAATTGTTCATCATCTTTATCACTTACAACAAATGAATTAAACCATCCTAACTCTTTCCCACTCTCTTCTTGTGATGATTTTAGTTCTGCTGTTCCTGTCTTACCAGCAAGTGTTATTCCACTTATTTGTGCTTCATGTCCTGTTCCGTTTGAGTTTTCTACTACTTGGATTAAATCATTTTTTATTTCTTCTGCAGCTTCTTTAGTAAATGCATTTTCTATCCAATATTCTGGATTTGTTTTTGTAGTTGAAGAATATTCTATATATGGTTTTACCATATTTCCTTCGTTTACAAATGCTGAATATATTGATGCTACATGTAATGGATTTACTAGTATTTTGCCTTGTCCATATCCAGAATCTGCAAGTCCTATTTCTGAAGAAAATTTATTATCTTCTGCGAATTGTGAAGTTGACATTGTAATTGGAAAGTCTAGCTCTTTATCAAAACCTATATTCAATAATTGTTTGGCAAATTCTTCTGAACCTATTCTAATTGCTGCTTTTGCAAAATATACATTATCTGAATAGATTAGAGCATTTCTTAAATTAGCCGAACCTCCATATGTTGTTAGTGTTGTAACTTTGTAATCTCCCCAGCTTTCGTCTTTTTGCCAGCTTAATGTGCTACTTCCAAAGCTTTCTGTTGCTGTAAAACTATCTGTTGTGAGACCTATTGCGCCTGTAATCGGTTTAAATGAAGAACCTGGCACCCATGTACTTTCATATCTTGCAAACATTGGTGTATTTTCGTCCGTACTTAATTCTTCCCATTCTTCATCTGTAAATCCTTGTATGAAGTTATTTGAATCAAAACTTGGTGTACTTACCATTGCTAATACTTCTCCAGTTTTTGGATTCATTGCAACTGAAAATCCGTTGTCCCCATTAAATTCTTCATATATCTTTGTTTGTAAATCTATATCTATAGTAGTTTTTATATCTTCCCCATCTTCCATATCTGTTTCTGCAATAGTTTTTAGTACTGTTTCATTTGCATCTACTATATATATTCCTGTTCCGTTTTTACCTCTTAATCTATCTTCGAATGCTAATTCTAGGCCATTTTTTCCTATTAAACTACTTGTTGTATATCCTTCTCCTTTATGAGCTTCTAGTTCTTCTTCACTTATTCCACGTATATATCCAACAAGGTGGGCTGCAATTTCTCCATAAGGATATTCTCTTTCTCCATTTTCATTGTTAGTAGCAAGTACTTTTCCATTTCTATCTAATATATCTCCTCTAGCACCTGAATTTGAATACACTCTTACTTTATAGCTTTCTTCTAAATCTGGAAAGATTAAACTAGAATACCAGTTTAGATAATATTTATTATCATCTTGTCTGTCAAATGTAGCCGTATTTGAAAAACTTATTGTTCCCGCTAATGTATCAAATGACATATCATAACTTACACTTTTATTATCTTCATCATATACTAAATTAGATATCTCTATATTTGTAGCTTCTATACCTTCATATATATTTTGATTTCTTGATAAAAAAGTTTCTTTATCAACACGAGATTTAGTAGAATCCGATACCAGTAAATACATACCTTCATAATCTTGATTTTTTAAACATTCTATATATGCATTTAAAACTTCTTCTGGCTTATTTTTATCCATGTTTGATATTATGTACCATTCTACAATTCCTGCAATTAAAAGTAAAACTATTATAACTGTAAGTATAATTGCTATCTTTTTACTGCCTTTCTCTTTTTCTACTACTTCTTCTTCCATGTCTCCTCCTTCTATTCAAATATATAGTTTAGTTTTGAATTTAATTTACCTATTTTCTCATTTAATTTCGATATACCTTTTTCTACAATTGGTATTTTCTTTAGTAAGAAATATATTCCTCTTCTTAATAAATCTATTGCCAAACAAATTAAAAATACTAATACTATTAAAGATAATAGATATGGTACGAAATACCATGTATTAAGATGATTTTGTGCACCTAATGCAACCCATATATAGTCTCTAATATTTATATTAATATGTATTATATATATAGAAAAAACAGATGGTGCAACTAAAGTAATTATTTTATTTAGCGTTTTAGAATTTATGTTTATAGTTAAAAACTTTAAGAATATAAATACAGTCATTGCTACTATTATTATGCAATTATATTCTCTAAAAGCTGATAAGAAATATATTATGATCGTATAAGCTTTTGGTAAAATATTGGCTACTATAGATAAAATCGTAAAAACTAAAGTAAATATAATTGCAAGCAAAACATACTTTACAAAATAATATTGTTTCTTTTTCGGTTGTACAAATTTCCTAATATATCCACCTAATAAATATACCATAAGTACAGGTAGCATTGTTCCAGACAGTATTCCTGCTCTATTAAATATTATTCTTATTACACCTAAAAGAATAACCATAATTACTATTAAATATTTATATTGTTTTTGATTTAATTTATTAGCTAATATATTAAGTATTGGTGATAGTAAATATAACACTATGTATGCACTTATAAACCAGTATTGACCTGTTAATATTGGTAAAAAAGATTCATAAGGAAATGTCTTCATTTCTAAAAAGAATGTACATATTATATATATTAGTATTGAATAAAATAAAACTTTTCCCCACAAGCAAAATATCTTTTTTATATTCATCTTTCTATCAATCATGTAATATCCAGATATAATAAGGAAAGTGCCATTTGCTACCTGTGAAAGAGTATCTACAAATCTTAATAGAACAGTATTGTACATACTTAAATTAGCATCTTTAAATAGTAATGCATTATTAATTGCATGTAATGAAATTACCATTAACATTGCAATAATTCTTAGTAGTTCAATACTAGTATTTCGATTGATATTTTTACTATTATTAACAGTTCCGATTGTTTTGCCCGTTTTTTTCTTTGTTAAATTGTAAATCTTTCTCACAATTGTAAGCATCTTCAGCCATATTATTTATCTCCTCTTATTCCATTTATTTATATATTTTAAAATAAGCATTAAATAGCCTGCTTATTTTATCTTACCGTACTATTTAATGCTTAAAACTATTTATACTTTATTTTACCAACTCCATTGTATCTCTTGCTATCATTAATTCCTCATTTGTTGGTATAACATATACTTTCACTTTAGAATCTGTTGTAGTAATTTCTACTTCTTTGCCTCTACAATTATTCTTTTCGTCATCTATTTTTACTCCCATAAATTCTAAATATTCACAAATTTGTTTTCTTGCATCTATTCCATTTTCTCCTATTCCTCCAGCAAATGTTATAACGTCAACGCCTTTCATTTGCACAGCAAGTTTTCCTATATAACCTGCAACTTGATATACAAAGTTATCAATTGCAAGCTGTGCTCTGTTATTTCCTTTTTCTGCTTCGGCCTCTATATCTCTATCGTCTATGCTTACACCAGAAAGTCCTAATTTTCCAGATTTTTTGTTTAAGATTGTATCCATTTCATCACAAGACAAATTCTCTTTTTTCATTAAGAATGTAACTATTGATGGATCTATATCTCCAGATCTAGAACCCATTGGCACACCTGCAAGTGGTGTTAATCCCATTGTTGTTTCTATAGACTTTCCAGCATCTATTGCACAAAGGCTTGCACCTTGTCCTAAATGACAAGCGATTATTTTTAAGTCTTCTACTGGTTTTTTCATAACTTCTGCTACTCTTTTTGAAACATATCTATGAGATGTACCATGAAAACCATATTTACGTACTCCATATTTTTCATAATATTCATAAGGTATAGCATACATATATGCTTTTTTAGGTAATGTTTGATGAAATGCTGTATCAAATACTGCAACCATTGGTACCCCTGGTAATGCTTGCTTACAAGCTTCTATTCCTATGATTCCTGCTGGGTTATGTAGTGGTGCAAGTGGTATACATTCTTTTATTGTGTCTTCTACTTCATCTGTTATTAAAACAGATTTACTAAACTTTTCTCCTCCATGTACTATTCTATGACCTACTGCATCTATCTCTTTTAAGTCTTTAATTACTCCATAATCTTTATCTAATAATTGTTCTATAACTAATTTTATTCCTTCTTGATGATTTGATATTTTCTTTTCTGTTTTATGTTTTTCTCCATTTACAGTATGTGTTAAAAAAGAATCCTCTAATCCTATTTTTTCTAAATATCCTTTTGCCATTACTTCTTCTGTTTCCATATCAATTAATTGATATTTTAAAGATGAACTTCCACAGTTTACAACTAAAATTTTCATTAAAAAACCTCCTAAATTTTATGTATTTATATAAATAAATTATATCGTGATTTGATATCTTATTGCTGACCTGCTTGTACAGCTGTAATTGCTACAACTCCAACAATGTCGTCACTATTACAACCTCTTGATAAATCATTTACAGGTTTTGCAATACCTTGACATAATGGTCCATATGCTTCTGCCTTTGCAAGTCTTTGAACTAATTTATACCCTATATTTCCAGCATCTAAATTTGGGAATATTAAAGTATTTGCCTCTCCTTTTAGTGGACTTCCTGGTGCTTTACTTGCATTAATTTCTGGAACTATTGCAGCATCTAGCTGTAATTCTCCATCACAAATTAAATCTGGCATCTTTTCTTTTAATAGCTTTGTAGCTTCTATCACTTTTTCTGTCAATTCAGAATGTGCACTTCCATAAGTAGAATATGAAAGCATTGCTACTTTTGCTTCTTTTCCTGTTAATTGTTTAAAGCTTTTACTTGAAGATATCGCTATTTCTGATAATTCATCTGCTGTTGGATTTTCTACTAAACCACTATCTCCAAATATGAATATTCCATTTTCTCCATATTTACAGTCTGGAACTACCATTAAGAAAAATGCTGAAACAAGTTTTGTGCCAGGGGCAGTTTTTAATATTTGAAGTGCTGGTCTTAATGTGTTTGCAGTTGAGTGACAAGCACCTGATACTAATCCATCTGCATCTCCCATTTTTACCATCATTGTTCCAAAGTACATATTGTCTTTTAGCATTTCTCTTGCTTTGTCTACTGTCATACCTTTTGCTTTTCTTAATTCATAGAAAGCATTTACATATTCTTCATATTTTTCAGATTTTTCTGGATTTATAACTGATATTCCTGAAATATCTATATTATTTTCCTTTGCAAGTTTGTTTGCTTCTTCTTCATTTCCTATAAGGATAACATTGGCAAATCCTTCTTTTTTTACCTTTCCTGCTGCTTCTAATACTCTTTTATCTTCACTTTCAGTTAGTATTATTGTTTTTATACTTTGTTTTGCTTTATTTTTTATATCGTCTATAAAAGCCATAAAAATTGTACCTCCCTTAAATATCAAAGTAACACATATATTATATATGTTATTTAAGAAAAGTACAAGTATTTTTTGGTTTTTGTTTACCATTTAATTTTTGTTTCTTCTACTTTATTGCCATCTTTATCTTTGTATACAGTTGTTGATATTCCATAACCTAGGTCATAAGTAGTTGATGTTCCTACTTTTCTTCCATATTTATCTCTTACTTCACCTATACTTGATATTCCTGTATAATCTTTAAGTGTTCCTCCTATTTGCATTGAAGTAGCACTATCTCCATTTTTGAAATAGCTTGTAGAAACGTCGCCTAAAGAAGGTTCATCTTTCTTTTTATTATCATTATTAAAATAGCTTGAACTACTTGAGCTACTTGAACTAGTATAATAGTTACTATTTGTATAAGATCCATTTCCAGAATAATAAGTATGATAAGATTTTATTGGTGGCTTTGATGCTATTATTAAAGGAATATTTAATAGTAGTACCAAGAATATAGCTGTTCCTGCGCCTACATTTCCCCATATTGATGCTGATACTATAAAAACAGTTAAATAGCAAATCATATAACATAATCTTGAATAAAATCTGTCCATACTCATTTTATATTTTATGTTATATTCTTCTCTTATTTTTTTGTCAGAACTATACATAGAAAAATCATCAGGAGTATATTTTAATACTTTTGTACTCACTAGAACTTTTTGTATTCCTAATATCAAGAATCTAAATGCTATATAATATATAACTATATATGCAAATGAAATCCAATTAGAAAACCCTATTACCTGTTCTAACAAAAATAAAGCTGGTACTTTAATCAAGCCCAAAATTGTTCCTATTGAACATAAAATTAATTTGTTTTTTACTGCTTTATTTTCTTTTTTTCTCTCTTTATTTGCTTTTTCTTTTTTCATAGAAACACCCCTATAATTTAAAACTTATTAAATTATATCAAAGAAATTAAAAATTGTTAACATTTATTTTTAAAATTTATTACTATTTATTTTTAAAAATTATTGCTATTAAAGTTATATAACATATTGTATGGTAAATTAGAGATAGTTATAAATTTTATTGAATATATATCTGCATATGTTATAACGTCACTTTCTAATGCACGTAATAATATATAGCTTGCACCTACGTCTATTAATATTCCTGTTCTATCTACTAAATTGTTTGTTCCTATTAAAAATTCTACTCTCATAAGTTTTCCTATATTTTCTCTTAAAAACGCTGGCGTATATATGTTATTTGTTAAAATTTCAGGAGAATTTTGATTAATATCAACATTCCTGTTTTCAATCTTATTATTTTCCATTTTTACCTCCTTCTTTTATTTTACAGTTAAGTATTTGCATATGCTTCTGTAGGTCTATAGAAGCAATGATTTCCAATTCTTGTGTGAAATGTACCAGAGCCATTTGATGGAAATGTACTTCCGCAAGTTGGTCTAAACGGGTTTAAATACCATAAGCACTCTCCTATTTCGTTTAATTTGTTTCCAGCTAAAGCCCAGTCTGCTATTTCATAATGTATATCAGTAGGATTCATATTATATATGTTTTGTGGATTGTATGCCCCTCCTAGAGTTTCTCTTACACAATCAAATTGTCCTTCTTGAAATATTATATTTCGTATGCTTCCTCCTTGTGATACTCTAGCATACTCTCCCTCTGCAGCATTTACTCTATTCATTATCACAGTTGCAATAGCTTTCATTCCATTATCTCCTTCTCCTCCTGCTTCACATTCAATAAGCCTTGCAATTAGTTCTCTATCTGAATAGCTCATAAAAACACCTCATAATATTATATGAGGTGTTTTGGTATATGTTATACTTTTATGTTCAAATTATGTCTTAATGTATATCTGTAAACATGCTATTATAATATGTACTACCTTCATCTTCTCCATTTACCAAAGTAGCTTCCCTTTTAAACGTATCACCATATTTACTGTATACTATTTCAATATTATTCCCAGTACTTTTTTCTATTCCCTTTACTCTTATATAAATTTCTTCATCTTCCTTATATTCACTCCAGCTTACATTATTCATTACCATATCCATAACTTGTTTATATGTGTACTCCGTTTCTCCACTCCAATTATGAAATTTAGCTTCTTGTAAAGCCTTGATATTTTCTGTAGTGCCACAGCCTGTTAATAGTAATAACATTGTTATTGCTAATATTATAGTTACTGTTTTTATCATTCTATTTTTCATTTTAATCTCCCCTTTACAGACTTATTTTAACTTATTTCCTTTAATACTCCCATCACAACATATCTAGCACCACTATAATCATAAGCACATGTTGATAGGGTTATTATCTTATCATTTTTTTCTATATCTATTTCACTCATAAAATCTGACTTATTAATTATATCTGCTATTTTTGCTTCATCTATATCACTCAAGTTATAAATATCTGATTCAACTGAAACAGTACAACCTGCAAACAATTCAATAATATAGTTTTTTTCTGGTGTAAAATAATATATTATTTTATGATTATTATAATATTCTTGACTCTTATATTCTTGTAATGATCCAAACATTGTGTTATTTTTCATATTATGACCATATATAATTGTGTTATTATCTTCTAAATTAGATTTATTGCGATAATCCATAAATATACTTCCAGCTGTATTATATTCACCATTTATTAATCTATGTAAATAATAATTATTATCATTACTTTGAACAACCGGATAATTTATTGGAGAATCTTTTAGATAAATCCATCCAACTATATCCTCATTTTCTTGTTGTAGTATATCAAAGTCTATATTAATTGGTAATTCATATTCACTTTTTTTACTTTCTTCGTCTGCTGTTTTATTATTATCAGATACTTTGCTAATAGCCTTTTCAATAAGCTCATTGTTATACTTTTTACTTGTTTTTTCTTCTTTTATATATTTATATATATTATATGCTGATAATATAAATATAGCTAAGCAGATAATAAGAAGTATAGATTTAATTGTTCTATTCATTTTATTCCTTTCAATTTCAGAATATATAATAAAATGTTGCACAATGCTTAAGTTAATCGTGCAACATAATAATTTATTTGCTTTTTGAAATTAGTTACTTTCTCTTTCTAATACATATTCTCCACCTGTTGTGCCTTCTCCTCCTATTAATGTTAGAGTATTGTCAGTTATATTAAATGTATATGTAGCATCATAAATGGCTTCATCTTTAAAATCTATTTTTAATATATTTCCATCTACTGAATATGCATATTTGTACTCTGTTTCATTGTCATACATTGCACCTTTGCCTTTTCCATTAAATTCATATTTAACACTTTCGTTATATCTGAATGTTCCTTGCAATTCATCTACAGGTTTTAATATGCTAATTGTAGCTATAGCAATTATAGCTACAATTATAATTATTAATAAAATTATTAATATTATTTTGAATGTTTGCTTACTTTTCTTTTTACGTTGCATTTTGCAATTGCTACAAAACTAATTCCTGAAATAGCAAGTAAACTTATCCATAATGTCATATTACTATTGTCACTTGTTTGAGGTTTTGCCTCATCTGTGTTTTCTTTTTCATCCTCTACTGGTTTTACTTCATCTTTTTCGTCATCAATTGTTGGTTCTTCTGGCTCTGGAGTTAATACAGGAATAACTTCTCCTTTTTTTACTAATTTATTACAATCAAGACAATATGTATCACCAGTATATCCTTCTGTTTCTGTTGTAGCCTCTTTTGCGTTTTCTGTTTTTGTATTCTTATGGTTATTCTCATCTAAATCTCCATATTCTACTCCACATACTTCACAAACCGCTTTATTTATACAAGTTGCTTCTCCACCTTTATGTCCTGTTTTTGATATTGTTGTTCCTGTTTGTATTGTTTTACCACAATCTGTACATACTGTATCTCCAGTATATCCATCTTCTGTACAAGTAGCTTCTTTTGCATTTTCTATTTTTGTATTCTTATGGTTGTTTTCATCTAAATCCCCATATTCTACTCCACATACTTCACAAACCGCTTTATTTATACAAGTTGCTTCTCCACCTTTATGTTCTGTTTTTGA
>CALXVB010000003.1 GCA_944391855.1 uncultured Clostridia bacterium
ATATGAAATGTATTTTTTTATTTCTGCTCTACGATATGCTTGTACAAATTGTTCATAAATTTTCTTGATATACGAATTACTTAAATCTTTAATGGAATTTAAAAATTCTTGAATATCATCTTTGGTTATATCTTGTATTTTCATATTTCCAATATTGCTATTTTTAATTTTGTTAATAGTCCATTTTAATCTAGCATATTGACCGCCTGAAATTGTATTAGATGCCAATTTTTCTTCTCTTATATCTTCCATAATTTTTACTAATTCGATTCCATTCTTTTCAACATACATGTCATTATTCATTTTATATTTAATCTCATTTAATTTATTTAAAACTTCTTTTTGAGTTTTGCCATATACTGATTTTCTAATGGCTTTTCCATCTGCAGATGTTCCTGATATATATTGCCCAATCCATCTTTTATTCTTCTTATCTTCAAATATTGTACCTTCACCATTTCCTCTTCTTCTTTTCTTCTTCATAATTTTGACCTCCTATTTTGCAAGTTCATTTATCAAACTTGAAATATAATATTCTATTATGTTTTCTATATTTTTATTTTTTAAGATATTACCAAATACTTTTTCTAGTATAGGTAAAGTTAATTTTTCTAATAATTCCCCCTGTTTATTGTCATATAATCTTTTTACTGCCAACTGATATAGTTTTATTTGATTTAGTGCACTCTCTGGTAAATAATCAAAGCTTTCAAAATATATTTTCTTTTGTCTAAAAATTGCATTATATTTTGTTATTTCTTCTTGTACTAAATTTGTTTTATTTAATTTTAAATTAATTAAATCTAATCCATCATTCAATCCATTATTTTCTATATCTTCATCTATCTCTATATCTAACTCTTTATCTATATCTATCTCTAGTGGACTATTTGGTGGACATTGTCCACTTAATAATTTTTGCTTTTCTCTTTGTTCTCTTTTTTGTTTTGCCCAACTAGTTTCACTACCTACCATATTTTCAAAACCTGCGATTTTTAAGCAAATTCCATCATCTGTATATATCAAATTTAATTTTTTAAATAATTCCATTCCTACAATGACAGTATCTTTACTAAAATATTTAGTATCTCTTGCTATCTTATCTGGATCATATGGAATAATCATTTCTCCAATTCTTGATGCTAATTCTCCATTATTATTAGCAGTTTGCAAACATAGCATTTGATATAAAACTATATATTGACAACCATCTTTTTGTGATAATAAAAAATCTATTTCATCTAAATTAAAGAAATCAGTTTTTAATTTTATCCAATAATATCTTTTGGCTTTTTCCATAATTTACTCACTTTCCAGTATTTCTACTTAATTTTCTATTGTTAAAAATAAGGAAAAATGATATACTATTTATATAAAGATTGCGAATATCTTTATGTGGCATTTGTGCAAAAGTCTGCTCTCCAAAGTGTACTTTTGTATAAATGCTTTTTAAATTTTTCATATAACATCAATCCTTTTTTCCATTTTCCAAAGAATATAAGCAATTTTTTGGATTTTTCTTGTTTTGCCTATATTAACAGAAGGGAAGTCTGCACGATTAAATATTTCATTTGTTTTGTTTTCTCCCATATATAAATCTTTTGCTACATCTTTTACAGTTAGCATTTTAAATGGGTCATCTAAGTTTTTTATAGCTTGTTTTACTAATTCTTTCTTTAGTTCTTCACTAAAATTTTCATTCATAATTTTTGTCCTCCTTTGAAATCCTATAAATCCATTTTGGATACTTAATAAGTAAAAAAATAAATATTTATTCATATTTTTAATTTTATAGCATACCTCCTTTCAAATTTGTCTATATCCACTTTGGATATTTATATAATAATCCAAAATGGATATATTGTCAATACCTTTTTCAAAATTTTTTAAACTTTCTAAAACTTTTATAGTAAAAATATTTAATTATCAACAATCATTGACTTTCCAAAATGGATATGATAAAATTTAAGCATAAATTGAGAAGGAGAAAATATTATGACAAATGGCGAAAGAATAAAGTATTTAAGAGAAAAAAATGGTTTTACTCAAAAAGATATTGCAACAAGATTAGGAGTAGAGCCTGCAGCAATATCAAAATATGAATTAGATATGAGAGAACCAAATATAGAAGCAATAAAAAAGCTAGCCACAATTTTTAATGTTTCAATAGATTATTTACTTGGAAGAACACCAGATGTTTTTGTAGATGAAACAGATAGAGATACACTTGATATATCTGGTATTAAAGATAAATACAACTTTACAAAAAAGAGAATGGATAAAGTAAAAGAAATCTACAAAAATGATACTACACTAAGCACAGCCATAAACGAATTATGTTGTGGAGTAGGAAAAACTACTTTTGGAGAAACTATAACAAATACAAATATTTCAATGTTAGAAATAGAAAGCATATTTAATGATTTTATAAATAGCAAGGATCCTAAGCCACAAATTATGATGAAAGTTAAAGATTTAGAAAATAGTATTATAATTGTTGAAATTGATTCTTTTGACGATGAAGAAATGCCACTTGATGCAACTGATAGAATTGCTTTATATACTACAAAATTATCACAAAAATATAATGTGCTTGGTTTAGTAATGACAATTGATAAAGATGAAAATTGTAAAGTTATTGATGCTATATATCAAAAAAATAAAGATACTTATTATACTCAATTACATTTGCCTAGAACAGTATTAACTGCTGGAGAGTATATTGATATAATGAGTAGATTGTAAGAAAATTAATTTAATATGTATATTTTGTTATAAATCTAATAAAATAAGAAGGAGAAAATATAGTGAGAGACGAAAAATATTTAAAAGAATTAGTCGAATATTTAAGAAAATTCCCAAAAGAAACTGACTGGTTAGAATTTAAAACTAATTATTATGAACCTCAAATTATAGGTGAATATATAAGTGCATTATCTAATGCAGCAGCATTGAATAATGTTCAATATGGTTATCTAATATTTGGTATAGATGATGATTCTCATGAAATAGTTGGCACGAATATAGTATTAAAAAACAAGAAAAAAGGAAATGAAGAATTAGAATCATGGATAACTAGATTACTTAATCCTAAAATTAATTTTAATTTTTATGATATAGAAATTAATGGTAAGAAAGTAGCTATAATTGAAATTAAAAGAGCAGAATACACAATTACAAAGTTTGAAAGTACAGCTTATATGAGAATAGGAACAAATAAGAAACCACTAAGTGCTTTTGTTGGAAAAGAAAAAGAATTATGGAGGGTAATAAATTCTATGCCTTTTGAAATGTGTATTTCTATTGGAAATCTAACAAGTACAGAAGTACTACAAAAATTAGAGTATTCTTCATATTTTGAATTATTAGGTATTCCATTACCAGACAATGTTACACGGAATATTAAATTATTTACAGGAAGAGGAATTTATAAAAAAGAATGAAAATGGAAAATGGGATATTACTAATTTAGGTGCGATTTTATTTGCAAAAAATCTGAATGATTTTAAGAATATTAAAAGAAAAAGTATTAGAGTAATTCAATATGACGGAAAAAATAAATTAAAGACAATTAGAGAAGAAGTAGGAGATAAAGGGTATGCAATTATATTTGAAGGAATTATAAAGTATATTAATACAATAATACCTAAAAATGAAATTATAGGAGAAGCATTAAGAAAAGAAGTATCTATGTATCCTGAATTAGCAATTAGGGAAGCTGTTGCCAATAGTTTAGTACACCAAGATTTTAATATATCAGGAACTGGACCTATGGTAGAAATTTATACAGATAGAATAGAAATAACAAACCCTGGGAAACCCTTAGTAAAAATTGATAGATTTATTGATAATCCTCCAAAATCAAGAAACGAACAATTAGCTTCTTTTTTAAGAAGAATAGGTGTATGTGAAGAACGTGGCAGTGGATTTGATAAAATAGTATATTCCACAGAAATATATCAATTACCTGCACCCAAAATTGAAGTTTATGATGAAGATACTAAAATAACACTATATGCACATATGGCTTATGAGGATATGAGTAAAGAAGATAAAATAAGAGCTTGCTATATGCATGCATGTTTAAAATACGTTAGCAATGAACATTTAACAAATGCATCTTTGAGGAAACGATTTGGAATAACACAAAATTCAGTTGTATCTAAAGTAATAAAAAAAGCATTAGATGATGGAAAAATAAAACCTTATGATAAAGATACAGCACCTAGATATATGGAATATATTCCTTATTGGGCTTAATTTAAGTTTCCGGTAAGTTTCCATTATACTATTAAAATTTAGTTGATAAAAATTTAGAATTCTTGAATTCCTTGATAATCAAGGAATTCAAGAATTTATGTAAATTTTAAAAATAACAATTTAAGTTTCCGGTAAATTTCCATTCTTCATATTTTTTATTTTTTATTTGTAATTATTTCTTCTTCATGTCCATCATCATATACCCAATGAATGTATTTAAAATCTCCACCAATTCTTGTATATTCGTTTCCACCATCAATTGAACATGCTCCACATTTACATTTTTTATAATCGTGAACGCTTAAAGATTCAATTATATCATTACATTTTAAACATTTAATTTTCATATTTTCACTCGCCTTTTATAATTTTTATTTAAAGTTATTATACAGAAATTTAAAAAATTTTTCAATAAAATTTATTTACTGCATTCAAACTACATTCAAAAAATGTCGAAGTGCTAGAAAATAAGCAATTTTCAAAAGTAAATTCTCCTCACCTCGACCAGTAATAAAAAACCATACAAGTATTGAATTATCAATATTCTGTATGGTTTATTTTTATGGATAATATGGATTAGGCTTTAGAATAAGAATTATCAGATCAAATATAACTCCTATTCCAAATAGTCCTCCAGTTAATAAGTATATAATTCCAAATAAAATTCTTCCTTCATAAAATTTATGTGCCCCAAATATTCCAAGAAATAAACATAGGAAAAACGCTACCCATTTGCTTTTTGCCATATATTTCCCTCCTTTATGTATTATTTTTATTTATATTATCTATAATAATATTTTCATTTTCTTCATCTTTATGCCCTGGGTTTGTTAATAAAGTATCTTTTAATGAGTTTTTTAACTTATCACAACATGGCTTAAAAGATACAAATGTAATACCTCCTCCTATTACACCACCAACAACTGGGATAGCCTTCTTAAAAAATCCAGCAAATACTTCTTTAGTCATTTTTACACCAAACCATTTAGCAATGCTCTTTACTATTGGATACACTGTTCCTTTAGTAAGTGCCGTGTTTATTAATTTCTTTTCTACACCTACAGCAAGTGCTTTTGCTATAGACTTTATTGCATTATTTGCACCTGCTACCCCATACATAACACCTAAACATATAGTTAATATATTTAATGTTTCTGTATCAAATGCTTGACCTTTTTCATATATGTTTATTTCTGGAAATCCATATAAATACATTAGTTTTTGAGCTGCTCTTAGCATATACCCATAATATTGTATAATATCTGCGGGAATAGTTGCTGCCATTGCCGCGCCTCCAGGAGTACCTAGTGCTGCAGATATTCCTGTTACGCAATTTCTTTCAAAAGCAATTACTTCATCAGCTATTTTATTAATTTCATTAAGAGGTATACCTGCATTTATTGGTGTAGTCTCTATTGCTCTTTCTACTGTTTCTCTTGAATATTTTTTACTAAATTCTTTTTCTAGAAAATTTCTTCTATTAATTCCTATTCCCGGAATCCTTAATCCCAGAATAATTATATCTTGTATATCTATTTTTCCATCTCCGTTTGCATCCATTGCAGTTGTAATTTTATCTTTTGATTTAGCAGTAATTTCTTTTGCTTTGTTCGAAATATTTGTAGTAGTTTTCTTAGCACTATTTACAATATTTTCGACTTTTTCTTTCTTTATTTTCATATATTGTTCCTCCTTCTTATTTTCTTTATATAGTATTTGTAAATTTCGCGAATATTTTTTTACCTCAAAAAAATTTTAACCTAATTACTAGTATAAATCAATGATTCGGCTAAAATTCATTTCAATATTATATAAAAACTCTTCAACAACCAATCGGTTTGTTGAAGAGTCTTTCTTAGCTCACTCGTCAGTATCATCCTTTTGTTTTCTTGCACGAAACTTGAAGCTCGCCAGAAACATAGTTGCTGCACCAAGAAGGTAGCTAATTAGCCGATCCAGTGGAAATGCCTTGATGGCGTTCCAAATTTCACTGCCGTAGGTAATAGCCAATACGATAATGAATACCAGAACCGACAATAGAATAAACTTTACCCAACTTGTGACTCTCATAATGTATCCTCCTATTGCTTTATTGGGTTTTAGGAACTATTTCCTATATACATTATTATACATTAAATTTACACATATTGCAAATTTATGTAAATATGGTTCTTAATAATAAATATCTTCTATATATTTTATAGATCTTTTACACTTGGTCCATATATTAGTTTTCCTTTATAATCATACCTAGAACCATGACATGGGCAATCCCAAGTTTTATCTAAATTATTCCACGTTAATTCACAGCCTAAATGCTTACAAACTGGATTTATTTTATATATTTCACCTTTTTTATTTTTATATACCCCAACTTTCTTACCATCAATTTCAACTATTTTGCCTTCTCCATTTTGTATTTGGTTTATTTCTTCTTTTGGTATTTCTAATTTTTTTATGACTAATGAGTCTATACTAGTCTTTACTATATTTCCCACTTCTTTTATATTCTTTATTGGTTCTACTCTTGTGGAAGTAAATATTTCTTCATATTTGTTTTCAAATCCCATTATCTTATCAGTAATTATATCTGCAGCTATTTTTGAAGTTGTAATTCCCCATTTATTAAATCCTGTAGCCACATAACATTTGTCCCATACTTTAGAAAATTCTCCTATATATGGTATTTTATCAAGTGTTATACAATCTTCTGTGTTCCAGTGATATTTTATTTCTCCTTTTGGGTATATTTCTTTTGCTATTTTCTCTAATTTTGTATATGAATTACTTAAATCCTTTTCTTCTCCTGTTTTATGGTCTGAGCCAACAACAATTAGTATATAGCCATCCTTATCCTTTGCCATTCTTAATGATATAGTAGGTTTTTCTGAATTTATATACATTCCATTAAAAATTTTTTCTTTTGTTTTCATTCCTATTCCATAACTTGTCCCTTGATACATTTTTAAGAAATAAAATCCTGGTATGTTTACTATTGGATATTTAGTTGCTAATACTAAGTATTTAGTTTTTATTTCACAACCATTTTGTGTTTTAACTAAATAGCCGTTTTCTTCGTCTATTATGTCTATAGCTTTTGTATTTTCATATATTTGTAGTCTACTTCCACTACAAATTTTTGCCAATGCATTTGCATATTTATATGGGTTAAATTGTGCTTGGTTTTCAAATTTTACACCAGCTACTACTTTTACTAAGCTACTTACTTCAATATCTTTTGCTTCTAAATATTCGGCTTTCCCTCCAAAACTATTTACAACTTCTGCTTCATCTTTTAATTTTTGCATATCTGCTATTGTTCCTGTAAATACATAGCTTGGTTGATATTCAAAATCACAGTCAATATTTTCTTTTTTTATGATATTAGCTATTCCTTCTATTGCCTCTTCATTTGCTTTATAGTATTCTTTTGCAAAATCTATCCCTTTTGAATCGGCCAAATATTTATATATCAATCCATGCTCGCTTGTTATTTTAGCAGTACTATTACCACTTGCTTTTCTACATATTCTATCTTTTTCTATTAAAATAGTTTTTATATTATATTTTCTTAAATTATATGCAAGGTTAAGTCCAGTTAAACCTCCACCTATTATACAAATATCTGTATCTACATTTTCTTTTAAAGCTTCAAATTTATTAATCTCCTTTTCATTTAAACTATTAATCCAATATGACTTCATACAAAACCACTCCTAAACAAATAAAAAAACTAATTATATTATTTCCTATAATTAGTTTTTTAATCATATTTCTTACTAAATCATGTTTATAATTAATTGAATATTTTTAAATATCTTTCATTTATTAATTTTTGATAATCTACTTATTTCCAATGTATTTGATTACGTCTCCATACACATAAAAGCTTCCTATAACAAAATTTACTGTGTTTTGTCTATTTTCTCTTTTTATCTCTTTAATTGCTTCTTCTAAGGATTTTATTTTTATTTTTTGATTTTCTCTTTTATATTTTATAGCTATTTTATATAGTTCTTCTGCAGAAGCATATCTTTCTTTATCATTTCCACTTGTTAATATGAATGATGCCTTCTCATCACTAAATAACAATTCTAGCATGGTTTCATAGTCTTTTCTTTTTAATATAGATATTATATATGTTCTATTTAAATCTTTATAATACATATTAACAGAGTTTAGTAGATTTTTTATCGCTGGTTCGTTATGCCCTCCATCATATATAATTAATGGATTTTTACATATTTCTTCCATCCTTCCTCTATGAATAACTGTCGAAAGGCCTTTTCTTATGCTCTCTTCTCTTATCTTATATCCTAAGTTATTTAATATTTCCATTGTTTTTATACATATTGATGCATTATTTATTTGTACTAGCCCTTTTAGATTTACTTTTATATTTTTTAAATTATCATAGTCAAAATATTGATATTCAGTATCATAACTATAATTAGTTATATCTGTTTTCTTTATAAGGTACAACTTATTATTTTTTTGCATACAAATATCTTTAAATATTTTATCTATTTCATCATTATTTTCAAATACAACTGTATTTGAATTTTGCTTTATTATTCCTGCTTTTTGTATTGCTATTTCTTCTAAACTGTTCCCTAAAATGTGCATGTGGTCATATCCTATTGACGTAATAATAGATACCAGTGGTTTTGTTATTACATTTGTACAATCGTATATTCCACCTAGCCCAGTTTCTAAAACCACAAAATCCACATTGTTTCTATAAAAATAGAGCAGAGCTATTATTGTTTCAAGTTCAAATAAAGTTACTTGTATGTTACTTATTTTATTATATTCTTCTATTTTAGGCTTTAATTCTTCTATTAATTCTATCAATTCCTTGTTTGATATATTAATATTATTAATGCTTATTCGTTCATTGTATTCTATTAAATGTGGAGATAAAAACTTTCCCACTTTATACCCTTGATTTATTAAAATATTAGTCACCATTTCTGTGCAACTACCTTTTCCATTTGTTCCTGCAATATGGATAAATTTCATGTTTTTTTCAAAGTTATCATATTTATTTATAAAATATTTCATTGCATCTAGTGATGGATTTTTTGTTCCTTTAAAAAAATTATTTAAAAATTCTTCTACATTTTTTATCATATTTATATCCCCTATTTTTTAATCATTTACTTCTTCATTTATATCTTTTTATATTTTCTTTTTTAAAGTAGCTTCTATTTCAAAATTTCTAAAATTTCTTTGTATTTTTAGAGTTACCTTATTTCCTGGTTTTTTTGTATAAATATAGCACCTTAAATCACACATTCTTTCTAAAGGCTTTCCATCTATTGAAAGTATAATGTCTCCTTGCCTTAAACCAGCCGCTTCTGCCGCTGAATTTTTATTTACACTTTCAATATATATTCCTTCATTAAATCTTAAATTATCATCAATATATCCTAGTACGTTTTTGTCAAATGCAAATACCCCTAAACTTGCTTCTTCAAATCTACCACTGTTTTTAAAACCCTCTATTACTGCCTTTACTGAATTAATTGGTATTGCAAAACTTATTCCTTCTGCTGAAGTTATTTTTACCCCATTTATTCCTATTACTTCTCCATTAATATTAATAAGTGGCCCTCCACTATTTCCAGGATTTATTGTCGCATCTGTTTGAATTAAGTCTTCCATATATGTTTCTTTTTCATCTTCTTCAAACTTAATTGTTCTATTAACTGCACTTATTATTCCAGAAGTTACGCTTCTTTGAAATTCATATCCTATTGGATTTCCTATAGCATAAACTGTTTCTCCTACTTCTACTTTATCTGAATCTCCTAATGTTGCAGTAGTAAGACCTTTTTGATTTATTTTTACTATTGACATATCTATATCTGTATTAGACCACACAACCTGTCCGTTATACGTTTTCCCGTCTACTAAAGTCACATAGCATTTACTATACTTTTCTCCACTTACATGAGCATTTGTTAAAATATATCCATTTTCTGATACTATTACCCCTGTGCCCAAACCTAAATTTGTTATATTGTCCCACGAAAATATACTACTTCCGGTATTTTCTATTTTAGAAATTCCAACTACAGAATTACTTAAATTAGAAAGCATATCTGTAACTGTCTCATTTTTTTCTTGAGCCTCTTCTATTGTTTGTGAGGTTTTTTCTATTAGTACATTTTCTTCTGCTAGTTTCTCCTCATTTACTTGTGTAGTTTGATAAATTATGTAAGATAAAATTAGTATTAAAAAAACTAAAAGAAATATTAATATTTTTATTAAATTTTCTTTTAGGTTTTTTTTCTTATCTCTTTTTATATAATCCATATATTTTCCTCCAGGTAAAATATTTATTATATATATTTTTACCTAAATTTGTTAATTTAAACATGTGGATTTGAATTATATGTTATTTATTTTTCTGGCTGTTTTGTTTGTTTTTTATTTTGTCTTTTCAAGTTTTTTTAATTCTACAAATCTTTTTACCTTTTGTGTTGTAGTTTTTTCTAGTGGCTTATCTGTTAGAATAATTTCTTTTATATGTTTAAAAGTAGGTAATTCTTTATTTATATTTTTTATATCTTCCCATACTAATTTCTCATATTCTTTTTCTGTTTTTTCTCCAAAGTGATCCTTTATATTGTCCTTGTTATACACAATTTTTGCACAAAGTACAGTGTCTGTTTTACTCTTGTTACGTGCATATACCATGTTTTCTTCTACATATGGAAGTTTATTTATTAAAAATTCTAATTCTTGTGGATAAATGTTTTTACCGTTTTTTAATACAATAATATCACTCTTTCTTCCAGTTATATATATAAATCCATCATTATCTATATATCCATAGTCCCCTGTGTGAAGCCAGCCATTATCTAATGTTTTTTTAGTTGCCTCTTCATTCTCATAATATCCTAGCATTATGTTAGGGCCTTTTCCTAGTATTTCTCCTATTCCATTTTTATCTGGATTATCTATTTTTATTTCTACATTTTTAAGTGGTATTCCTATTGAGCCTGCTCTTTTCTTATCAGAAGATTCTGCTGTAAGTACAGGTGAACTTTCTGTTAAACCATATCCTTGAATTAGTTCTATTCCTAAATCGTTATACCATTCTATAGTTACTTTATCCATAGGCGCTGCACCATAAAGTACAACTCTTAAATATTCATCAAATTGTTTTAATACAGGCTTAAATAATTTCTTTCTTACGTCTATTTTACACTTTAGAAGTCCGTGAGAAAGTTTAGTCATTTTATCTATTAAACCTTTTTTTCCGCTATCGCTAATTGCTTTTTGAATTTTTTTAGCCATTGTTTCAAGTACTAGTGGAACTGCAACAAATACGGATACCTTAAATTCTTTTAAATTATCTGCTATATATCTTAATCCTTCACAAAACGCTATTGTTGCACCACAAAATGTACCATATAAAAATGTTATGCTACACTCAAAAGTATGGTGTATTGGCAAGAAAGAAAGTAGTGTATCTGTTTCATATATCATAAAATTATATTGATAATTTGAAACATTTTTACAAATATTTTCTTGTGAAAGCATTACTGCTTTTGGTTCATTAGTTGTGCCTGAAGTAAATAGCATAATGTACATTTCATTTTCATTAAGTTTAATTTCGTCGTATTTTGCTTTACCTGCCTTTATTACGTCTTCTCCATCTTTTAGCATATTTTCAAATTTTAATACTCCGTCTTTTTCTATATTATCCATGCATATTTTGTATTTTATGTTACAGCCTTGGCTAATGGCTTCATCTACTGCATTTTGATATTTTTCTTCATATACTATTGCGTCTACCCCGCTTCTTTTTAAAAGTTTTTCTATTTCTTTATCTGTTAATGCCTTATCTAATGGTACTATTATTCTTCCAGCTGTTGTTACTCCTAAATATGTTATACACCATTCATACCTATTATTTCCTATAACAGCTACTCTTTTGACATCTGAAGAAATTACTTTTTCCGCTACTTTTTTTATGTCTCCTACATATTTACTATATGTTACTTCTTCTACTTTTCCATTTCTTTTATACTTAAAAGCAATGTTTTCTCCATAGCCTTCATATTTTTTTACTAATTCTCTGAAGTTCGATATCTCTTCATAATACTTGATTTTATCTTTTTTTCTCACTAAATTTCCTCCTAATTATTGACTTATATTATATGTTAGATATTTTATAACAAATTCACAGTTTTTTCAATATAGCTGTCATTTTATATTGCTTTTTGTAATAAAAAATTATATAATATCTTCAAATTTATAAAATCAATATTAGGGTGAAAAATATGTTAGAAAAAAATGTTTACGGACTTACAGGTCCACAGAAAAATATTTGGAATACAGAACTATTTTTTAATAATTCCAACGTTAATAATGTATGTGCTTCAGGTATTCTTCATGAAGCATTGGATTTTGATTTACTAAAGCAGGCTTTAAATATACTTGTTAAAGAAAACGATAGTTTTAGAGTTCGCATACAAGTAAAAGATAATGTTCCTGTTCAATATTTTAGTGATTTTGTTCCCTTTGATGTAGACATATTAAATGCAAATAACAAGAAAGACTTTGCAAAAATAGAGCAAGAAACAGTTTCTAAAAAATTTAATATTTTGGATTCTGATTTATTCTTATTTAAATTAGTCAGATTTCCTGATAGTACAGGTGGAATAATTTTAAATGTTCACCATATTATTTCTGACTCTTGGTCTTTAGGACTTGTTATACAAGAGATTATTAAAATTTACCATGCTTTAAAAGCAAATATTGATTATGTACCTGATACATTTTCATATATAGAATATATCAATTCTGAAGAGAAATATAAATCAAGTAAAAGATATCTATCTGACAAAGAATTTTGGTCAGACTATTTAAGTTCACTCCCTGAACCTGTTACAATTCCAGGTTTAGTTACTTCCACCTCTTCTTCTAGAGGAAATAGACTTTCATATACAATAGATAAAAAAACTTGTAATTTAATAAATGAATATTGTAGAAGTAATAATATTTCTAACTATGTTTTCTTTATGTCTATTTTTGCTTTATATATTGCAAATATTTCCGACTCATTAGACTTTATAATAGGTACACCTATATTAAATAGAACTAATTTTAAAGAGAAAAATACCATTGGTATGTTTGTAGAAACAGTACCTTTTAGATTTTCTTTAGACATTTCTTCTAGTTTCAAGGAACTTTCTTCTAAAACTAGTCTTAATTTAATGTCTTTATTAAGACATCAAAAATATTCATATACAGATATGTTAGAAGATTTGAGAAAACAAGATAATAATATTCCTAATTTATATAATATAGCCATTTCGTATCAAATTACTAAAGCTTTTTCTAGTGATATTGGAGATTATGAAACAAATTGGGCTTTTAATAACAACTCTTTAAATGATATGAATATACATATATATGATATTAACGATACTGGATCTTTACAAATCAATTATGATTATCTAATTGATAAATATGCAGAAAAAGATATTGAATTTTTACATTTAAGAATATTAAATATTATTAAACAAGTGCTAAATTCATCTAATAATTTAAAATTAAGCGATATTAAAGTTATTACTGATGAAGAATTTGGCCAATTAAGTAAATTTAACAACTACACATTGAACTATTCAACAGCTACTGTTAATGAATTAATTTCAGAAGCTGCTGATAAATACCCTAATAATATTGCAGTGGTAGATAATAATAGGAGAATAACATATAGTCAACTCGAGAATTATTCTAATATTATTGCTAACATTTTAATAAAGAATAATATTAAAAGCAATGAAATAGTAGGTATATATATGCCTGAGAAAAATATAGATTTAATTTGTTCTGCCTTAGGCATTTTAAAAACTGGTAGCGCTTTTTTAGGTATATATAATGAATATCCTTTAGATAGAATTATATATATGCTTAAGGATAGCAATTCAAAATGTCTTATTGTAGATGACCTAAATAATCCAAATGTTAAAGCTATAAAAACTGCTATTCCTAATATTTTATTGATTGAAACTAATTCTTTAGATTTTTCTAAAAAGTTAGATTTTAAAATAAATACTAAAATAGATTTAGACTCAAATGCATATATAATATATACGTCAGGATCTACTGGTAAGCCTAAAGGAGTATCATTATCTCATAAGAACTTAATAAACTTTGTATATAGCTTTAGAGAGCATCTACAAGGTGTTGATATAACTGATAGATTTATTAGTGTTACTAATATTTGTTTTGATGTTAGTATGTCCGAAATATTTACACCTTTGTTTTTTGGTGCAAGTCTCTATTTGTATAAAGACTTAAATTATAGTACACCAAAAGAACTTGCTGAATATATTACAAAGAATGAGATTACATTTTCATATTTTCCACCTGCTCTACTCTCTCATGTATGTAATGAACTTAAAAAATTAGATGGTGTAAAATTGTGTAAAATGTTAGTCGGCGTTGAGCCAATTAAAGCCGCTACACTTTCTGAATTTTTGAAAATAAATCCTAATATGAGAATTGTAAATGGTTATGGTCCAACAGAGACAACTATATGCTGTACAATGTATGATTTTGGTAATACTCTTCCTGCTGATTCTATAGTACCTATAGGTATGCCATTGTATAACAATCATCTTTATGTTTTTAATAAATTTATGAACTACTTGCCTATTAATTATCCTGGTATTTTGTGGGTAGCTGGTGATAACGTAGGAAATGGATATATAGGACAAGCAAAAAATACCACTGATACATATAAAGTATTTAATGGCACTAATTTCTATAATACTGGAGATTTAGTAAAATGGGATGAAAACGGTGTTTTACATTTTATTGGTAGAAAAGATAACCAGATTAAATTTCATGGTTATAGAATCGATTTAGGTGAAATTGAAGCTGCAATAAAGAAATTTGAAAATGTAAGTAATTGCTTTGTCTTGTCAAATAAAACAAATGAAGTGGATAGATTGGTAGCTTTTATAACTTCTCATTCTATAATAAATGAATTTGATATTAGAACATTTATATCTAATATCTTGCCACATTATATGATTCCAAGCGAATTTATCTTTTTAGATACTTTCCCATTAACTCCTAATGGAAAGATAGATAAAAAAGCTTTATTAGAGCTTGCTAATGTTAAATTTAACAGTTCTAAAGATAATGTAAAACCTAGCTCTCCACTAGAAAATACTCTTGCTAATATATTTTCTAGCGTACTTGGTATATCACAAATTAGTGTGAACGATAACTTTTTTGAACTTGGTGGTGATTCACTAAATGCAATTAAATTAATTGGTAAAATAGAAGAAGAATTACACATGAAAATATTAATAAAAGATATTTTTAGCTTTCCTACAGTTGCATCAATGGCTAAATATATAGATCAATACTCTTCAAAAAGTGAAAAAAGAACTATTACGCCAACTACTAAAGAAGAGTTTTACCCTCTAAGTTTTGCACAAAAAAGAATATATTATACAGTAAAATTAAATGAAAATTCTATTGTATATAACACACCATTTGGAATTATCTTTGACAAAATGCCTGATACTTTAAAATTAGAGGCTTGCTTTAATACAATAATAGATACTAATCAAGCATTACGTACATACTTTGATATAGAGAATGGAGAAGTTGTACAGAAAGTTAAGGATAAGATAGATTTTAAATTAGATGTTGTAGAAACAGAAAATAAGAGTATTAATGAAATTTTTGATGATTTCGTACAACCTTTTGATTTAAATACAGCACCACTATTTAGAGCCAAATTTGTAAAATCAGGAAATATATATATTTTGCTTGTAGACATGCATCATATTATTTGTGATGGTCAATCAGCTAATATATTAGCAGATAAACTTTGTAAATTATATAATGATACTTCTATAGAAAAAAATGATATTGACTATATTGATTTTGTAGTTTGGGAAAGAAAAAACTCTCAAACAGAAGAGTTTGAAAAATCAAAAGAGTTTTGGGTAAATAATTTTAAAGGAGAATTACCTGTTTTAAATATGCCTTTACAAAAAACTAGACCTAAGGTTCAGTCTTTTAGAGGAAATAAAATATATGATAAAATAGAAGATACAGCTAAATTATATGAATTATGTAAGAACCTTAATGTTACACCATATATGCTATTACTATCTTTATATTATGTATTATTATATAAATACACCGGTCAAGACGAATTTGTTGTAGGTTCTCCTATTACAGGTAGGGATAATATTCAAACTTCTAATATTATTGGTATGTTTGTTAATACTTTACCTTTAAAGGCTACAGTTAATAAAAATACAAGTTTCCATAACTTGTTAAGCCAAGTAATGAATAATTGTATTAGAGCTTTTGAAAATCAGTTATATCCTTTTGATGAGCTTGTAAAAGAATTAGATATTCCAAGAGATTCTAGTACTACTCCTATATTTAGCACAATGTTTACATTCCAAAATACAGGTGTTCCAAGTTTAGAATTAAATGGTTTGAATGTAAAATATTATATTCCTGATAATAAGACTGCTAAATTTGATTTTTCGTTGGAGATATCTCCAATAGGTAATGATTTAGACTTAAATTTAGAATATTGTATTGATTTATTTGATAAGGAATTTATGCAAGATTTTCTAAAACATTATATTAATATTTATAACTATATATTAAATAATGATATGGAAGTTTTAATAAAAGATATACCTATATTATCTAAAGAAGAAGAAAATTCCTTGATATATGAATATAATGATACATATATTGAATATCCTCGTGATAAAACAATAATACAGTTATTTGAAAAACAGGTAAAAGAAACTCCAAATAAAACTGCTATTATATTTAATAATAAATCTATAACATATAAAGAATTAAATAAAAAAGCTAACCAAATTGCTTATTATTTAAGGGAAAATGGTATTAAACCTAATAATGTAGTTGGTATAATGGTAAATCGTTCTTTCGAATTAATTGCTTGCATGCTGGGAATTTTGAAGTCAGGCGCTGCATATTTGCCAATAGACCCAACATATCCACAAGAAAGGATAAATTATATTATTAAAGATAGTAATGTTAATATATTACTTACATTAGATAACTTGATAAATAATATTAACATAGATTCTAATGCTAAAGTTTTACCTGTAAATTTTGATACTAGTGCAATCTACAATTTACCTGATGATAATTTAGATACTGTAAATAAACCAGAAGATTTAGCATATTTAATATATACTTCTGGTTCTACTGGTAATCCAAAAGGAGTTATGCTTACACATAGAAATGTTAATAATTTTATAGAAGCAACCTGTAAAGAAATAGAATTTGAAAATATAATAGTTTCTGTTACAACTTTCTGTTTTGATATATTTGTGTTAGAATCATTACTTCCTTTGCAAAAAGGATTAACAATAGTACTTGCAAATGAAGAAGAACAAAACATACCTCAAAGACTAAATGAACTATGTAATGCCAATAACGTACAAATGTTACAGACAACTCCTGCTAGAATGTCTTTGCTCTTAAGTGATAAAGATTCTTTAGAATATATCAAAAACTTAAAAGTAATAATGCTTGGAGGAGAACCATTCCCTCAAAAATTACTTGAAGAACTTAAAAGATTAACAGAGGCAAGAATATATAATATGTATGGTCCAACAGAAACTACAGTATGGTCTTCTATAAAAGAACTTACAAATACCTCTGAAATAACTATAGGAAGGCCAATGGGTAATACCCAATTCTATATTTTAGATAATGATAATAATCTCTTATCTGCCGGTATGGAAGGACATTTATTCATTGGTGGAGATGGTGTAGGTAACGGATATTTACATAGAGTAGAATTAACTAAAGAAAAATTTATAAATAACCCATATAGAGAGAATGATATAATATATGATACAGGAGATATGGCAAAATGGAATAATGAAAAAGAAGCTATTTGTTTAGGAAGATCTGATTTCCAAGTAAAACTTCACGGTCTTAGAATTGAACTTTCTGAAATAGAAAATAGAATTGTACAATTTCCGAATATATCCAAAGCAGTTGTTTGTGTAAAAAAGGATAATTTAGAAAGAGATTTCTTATGTGCTTATTTCGTATCTAAAAGTAGAATAAGTACACCTGCCTTGAAGGACTTTTTAAGTAAATTCTTACCTACTTACATGGTACCAAATAAATTTAAACAATTATCTGATTTCAAATACACACCTAACGGAAAGATAGATAAGAAAGCTTTGCCAGAAATTAGATTTCAAACAAAGAAAGATAACATAGAATTACCTAAAACAGCAACAGAAAAAAAATTGTCTAAAATATATGAAGAGCTTTTAAGTATTTCTCCAATAAGCATTAATGATAATTTCTTCGAAATTGGTGGAGATTCAATGCTTGCATTAAAGTTGCAAATTAAGTTATTAAATGATAATATATATATCACCTATGCAGATATTTTTAAATATCCTACAATAAGACAATTAGCAAATAAGCTTGATACTAATATAGAAAATAATAGTATTTCTGTAGAAAATTACGATTTTTCTAATATTCATTCACTTATAAAAGTTAATAGTATAGAAAATATCAAAAGTATATCAAAATTAGAAAAAAGAGAAACCGGAAATATTATTCTTACTGGTGCTACTGGCTTTTTAGGTGCGCATATATTATCGCATATATTAGATAATACAAATCTAAAAGTTTATTGTTTATTACGACCTGATTTAAGTATAGATATAAATACTAAATTATTAAAAAGATTACAATATTATTTTGGTAATAAATATGATAAATTAATGAATATAAGGATATTTGCAATATCTTCAGATATTACTAGTGAAGGACTTGGCTTAAACATTGATACACTTACCCTATTGAATAAAGAAGCTTCTTGTGTTATAAATAGTGCTGCTATTGTAAAACATTATGGAGATTATTCAGATTTTGAAAAGATAAATGTAAATGGAGTAAAAAATTTAATAAATTTCTGTATTAATAATAATAAAGAATTAATACAAATTTCTACAACTAGTGTGTCTGGAAATACCTTGTTTGATTTAGCTATTGATAATAATAACTTTAAGGAAGATATTGAATTTAATGAAACTAATTTCTACATTGGACAATCTTTGGAAAATGTATATGTGCGTAGTAAGTTTGAAGCAGAAAAAATTATATTTGAAAATATGTTTCATAATAACCTAAGGGCATTAATATTAAGAATAGGAAATATAACTAATAGAAGTACTGATGGTAAATTTCAGCCCAACGCTTCTGAAAATGCATTTTTAAATAGATTAAAAGCATTTTTAGAGTTAAAATGTGTTCCAAACTATTTAAAAAACATATATATTGAATTTAGCCCAGTAGATAAAGTAGCAGAAGCTATATATAAAGCAATATGTTACTCAAATAAATTTAATGTTTTTCACATATATAATCCAAACCATATATATATGGAAGATTTAGTTCAGTTATTACCTGAAAATAAATTGACTTTTGTAGAAGATGAAGTATTTGATAAGAAATTACATAACTTTATGAAAAAGGTTAGCGATACTACTTCTGTTTCTTACTTAATAAATGATTTAAATAAAGACCAACATATAAATTATGATAATTATATAAAAATAAAAAATGACTTTACTACTTACTTTTTAAATAAATCTAACTTTAGATGGAATAAAATTGATAAAGATTATATTGAAAAACTATTAAAAAACTTTTAATTATATTATAGGAGGAAAACATAGGATGACCACTTTTTTACTATTATATTTTTCGGTAATAATTATTCTTGTAATAATACTTTTAATCAACAGAACCAAAAATAACAATCAGCTAGCAAAAATATATACATGTAGCTTAGTTTGTATATTAATATGGGTTACGGCATTACTGTGTCAAATGACTTTTGCTGAAAGGTATAACATTCCTCCTATATATTTTGATTATGTAGCATATATAGGTATATGTTTTCTGCCTATTAGTGTACTCTTTACTGGTATATGCTTTTCAAAAACGCATGTTACTTTTAAGAAAAAGCATCTATTGCTATTTATTGTACCAATCATAACTTTGCTATTACTTTGGACAAATGACTACCATCATTTATTATATGAGCACTATTCTATATACTTAAACGACTGCGTTTCCGGTCCATATATGATAATGCATAATATATATTCATACGGTTTGCTCTTGATTGGTGTAATGTATTTATTAATATTTTCTTTTAGGAACTCAGGATTTTTCTCAAAACAATCAGTACTGATTTTTATTGGAATGCTTATTCCTTTAGTAGTTAATGTTTTGGGAACATTCAAAATTCTACCTATGACAATATATATAACACCTATGACATTTACTCTAACAATGATATTTACTGCACTTGCAATTTTTAAATTTAACTTTTTGTCCGCAACGCCTATTGCACTTCAGCGTATTGTCGACACTATGTCTGATGGATATATAGTTCTAAATACTTATAATGTTGTAGTAGATTTTAACTTATCTTTGTTAAAAATGTTAAACACAACTGAAGAGAAAGTTAGAAACAAGGATTTTATAGAGCTTCTTAATTTCACTGAATTTACTAAATCTGAAATTAAGAAAGTGGCTCACTATATAGCCTTATCAAAAAGCAATAATAAAACTTATACTATGGATAAAGAAAGCAAAGTAACAGAAAAGTATTTTCATATAGAAATAAGTGGATTAATGTCTGAAAATACTAATATAGGAACTTTAATACTCCTTAAAGATACGACTCAGCACATGATAGATTTACATACCATACAAAATAGTCAAAATTTACTTATGGAAAGAGAGCGTTTAGCATCACTTGGACAATTAATCGGTGGTATTGCACATAACTTAAAAACACCTATAATGTCAATTTCAGGTGCAGCTGAAGGTTTAACAGATTTAATTCATGAATATGATACTTCTATAGGTGACCCGGAAGTTACAAATGATGATCATCATGCCATTGCAAAAGATATGTCAGAATGGGTTAGTAAAATTAAATCATATACAGAATACATGTCAGACGTAATTACAGCTGTTAAAGGGCAGGCAGTTACTCTTTCTGAAAATGATTCTACTTCTTTTGATATTGACGAATTAGTTAAAAGAGTAAATATATTGATGAGGCATGAATTAAAAAATGCTTTAGTAACATTAAATACAGAGATGAATATAGACAAAAGTACAACTTTGCATGGTGATATAACTAGTCTAGTTCAAGTTATTAACAATATGATTTCTAATAGTATTCAAGCATATAATGGAGAGCCTAATAAAGTAATTGATTTAATAATAAAAAAACATGCTTCAAATGTAGTTATTTCAGTAAGAGATTATGGAAATGGTCTTCCAGAAGAAGTAAAAGAAAAATTATTTAAAGAAATGATAACAACAAAAGGGAAAAATGGTACTGGTCTTGGATTATTTATGTCTTACTCTACAATAAGAGCACATTTTAATGGAGATATAACATTTGAAACTAAACAAGGTAAAGGTTCTACATTTAATATAGTTATACCTATTAAATAATATAATTTATATAAAAGAGGTTAGAAAATATAGTAAAAATATATGCTATATTTTCTTTTTTAATTTTATAGTAAAGTTTAATCTCTTTTAATTTTTTTATAAAAAGTATCTTGATTTTTTGTCAAACTACTAATATAATTAGTTATATTCTGAATAAGAAGGTGATATTATGAGAAAAAATGAGAATATTGCAAAATCTAATGGATATAAGATTATAGCAGTTGATGATGAAGAAGGAATAGTAGATTCACTTTCTATATTCCTAAAAAGGTCAGGTTATCAGTTTACAGGAGTTACCGATCCACTAGAGGCAATAGAAAAAGTAAAAAATGAACACTTTGATTTAATGATTTTGGACTTTATAATGGAACCTATACATGGTGATAAGGTTGTAGAAGAAATTCGTAAATTTAATAAAGAATTATACATTTTATTACTTACTGGTCATAAAGATTTAGCCCCACCGCTTGAGACTATTAGAGAATTAGACATTCAAGGATATTGCGAAAAAAGTGATAAATTTGACCAACTTTTATTACTTATAGAGTCAGGAATTAAATCTATTGAACAAATGAATGAAATTAAGAGAATAAATGAAGAGCTTTCCGAAACTTATGAAAGATTGGAAAAGGCTTACTTAGATAGTATACAAACACTAAGGTATACAGTTGAAGCAAAGGATCCATATACAAGAGGTCATTCTGATAGAGTATCTGAGTATTCTGTTTTAATAGGCAAGAAGTTAGGTTTATCAGATGATGATTTAAAAACCTTACGTGTTGGCGGGTTATTCCATGATATTGGTAAGATTGGAATACCAGACAGTATACTTTTAAAAGAATCAAAATTAACAGATGATGAATATTCAGAAATAAAAAGTCATCCATCTATTGGTGCACATATTCTTTGTAATGCAGAAGTATTTAAAGATATCATACCAATAGTAAAGCATCACCACGAAAGATATGATGGAAGAGGATATCCAGGGCAATTAAAAGGAGAAGATATTCCATATTTTGCAAGAATTGCTGCTGTGGCTGATAGCTTTGATGCGATGACCTCAAAAAGGACTTATAGAAATTCATTAGATATTTCTATAGTACGTTCTGAAATAGAAAAGAATCTAGGAACTCAATTTGACCCTAAATTAGGCAAAATTTTCATAGATATAATTGATAATGAATATGATAAAATAAAGGAAATACAGGAAAAATATCCTTCATAATAATTTCCCCGGTTAGCCCGGGGATTTTTTTACTTATATAAAATTGTGGACAAATGGAAGTAGCCCCTTTTGTCCACGATTTTCTTAAATTTTCATACTTAATTTTACTTTTTGTCTTTCACTATCTATTCCTATAACTTTGACTTTTACTACGTCTCCAACTGAAACTATATCTGATGGATTTTTTACAAAACTATTGCTCAATTCTGATATATGTACTAATCCATCATGCTTTACTCCTACATCTACAAATGCACCAAAATCTGTTACATTTCTTACTGTTCCTGTTAATATTTGCCCTTCTCTTAAATCTTCGAACTTAAGTACATCTGCTCTTAATATTGGTTTTGGCATTTCTTCTCTTGGGTCTCTTCCTGGTTTAGATAATTCTTCTATTATATCTTTTAAGGTTATCTCTCCTACATTTAACTCTTTTGCTGTGGTCTCTATTTTTATATTTGCTAATTTTTCTTTTATTTCTTTTAATTTGTTCTTATCTGTTAAATCTTCCTTTTTATATCCAACTTTATTTAATAAATTTTCTGCTACTTCATAGCTTTCCGGATGCACGGCTGTTATCTCTAATGGATTTTTACCGTCTGGTATTCTAATAAACCCTGCGCATTGTTCAAATGCTGCTTTTCCGAGTTTTGGTACTTTTAATAGTTCTTTTCTTTCTTTTATTTTTCCATTTGCGTCTCTATATTTTACAATATTATTTGCTATTGTTTTATTTATTCCTGCAATATATTGTAATAATGATGGTGTAGCTGTATTTATATCTACTCCTACTTTGTTTACTGCATCTTCCACAACACCGGTTAAACTTTCTGATAGCTTCTTTTGATCAACATCATGTTGGTATTGTCCTACTCCTATTGCTTTTGGATCTATTTTTACAAGTTCTGCTAATGGATCTTGTAATCTTCTTGCTATTGATATTGCACCTCTTAAAGAAACATTTATATCTGGATATTCTTCAGTTGCAAGTTTCGAAGCAGAATATACTGATGCACCAGCTTCTGATACTATGGTATAGTAAACATCTTTATTTAATTCTTCTTTTGCCTTTTTTATTACACCTGAAACAAATGCTTCTGATTCTCTTGATGCAGTTCCATTTCCTATGGCAAACATATTAGCATCATATTTTTTGATTAAATCTAACAATACTTTTGTCGCACCTTCTTCGTCGTTTTGTGGCTCTGTTGGATAGATTGTAGTTGTATCTAATACTTTACCTGTTTCGTCTATTACAGCAATTTTACAACCTGTTCTATATGCTGGGTCAAAACCTATTACAGTTAAATTTTTTATTGGTGCACCTAGAAGTAGCTGTTTTGCATTACTTCCAAATACTTTTATTGCCTTTTCCTCTGCTTTTTCTGTTAAATCAGAACGTATCTCTCTATCTATTGATGGTTCTATTAATCTTTTCCAACTATCTAAAATAGTAGCTTTTAAATATTCTTCAAACTGGGTATGTCCTTTTAGTATATCTCTTTCCATAAAATATATTATTTTATCTTCTGGCTTATCTATTTTTACCTTTAAAAATTCTTCCTTTTCTCCCCTATTTATAGCTAAAATCCTGTGGCTTGGTAATCTATTTATTTTTTCGTTAAAATCATAATACATATTATAGCTAGAATTTTCTTCTGGTTTTGTACCTTTTACATTCATTATTCCTTCTCTATAGCAAATACCTTTTATCTTCTTTCTATATCTAGCATTATCAGATATATTTTCTGCAATTATATCTAACGCACCAGAAATTGCTTCATTCACATTTGCAACTATTTTTTCTTTTGGAGTGTCTTTTTCCACATTTACAAAATCTTTTGCTATTTCTTTTATTGGTCTACTTTCAGCTTGTTCATATATTATATCAGCCAAGGGCTCTAGTCCCTTAGCTTTTGCTATGGTTGCTCTAGTTTTCTTTTTAGGTTTATATGGTCTATATATATCTTCTACATCTGCTAAAGTTACAGCATCTGCTATTGACTTTGAAATCTCTTCTGTAAGTTTTCCTTGTTCTTCAATAGATTTTAATACTTCTTCTTTTCTTTTTTCTAGATTTCTTAAATATGTAAGTCTATCTCCTAAATCTCTTAATATTTCATCAGATAGGCCTCCAGTTACTTCTTTTCTGTAACGAGCAATAAATGGAATAGTATTTCCTTCATCTATTAAATTTACAGTTGCCTCTACCTGTTTTTCTTTAATATTTAACTCTTCTGCAATAATTTTTATAATCTTATCCATTGTTTCTTCCTTTCTTTTAATATTTACTTTTTAAGTAAAAACATATATTTTATTATATCACTTTTTTCTTCAATTATGCAAATGTTGTTTTTTGTCTAAAAATATTATATAATGTATATGTATTAAAAAATAAAGGAGGACGTTTTATGGGAATCGCTTCATTTGTTGTAGGAATTACGTGTTTAATTCTATCACCATTTTTATCTGTATTGTTAATTTTACCTTCACTTCTAGGACTTATTTTAGGTATAGTAGATACAGTTATAAAATCAAAGAAAAAACAACCAAAAGGACTTTCAATAGCTGGTATTGTCCTTTCTACAATAGCTTTAGTGATATGTATCTTTGTTGTGGTAGTTGCTGTTACAATATATACTAATGCAACAGAAGCTGTATCAAGCAGTACAAGTAGCACTTTAGAAGATTTATTACCTCTTAATCAAACTTGCAATGTTGGTGAAAGTGCAACATTAGATGATATTAAAGTAACTTTAGTTTCTGTAGACACAGATTTTGAGGATTATTACAGTTATGCGTTAGTAGATGACGATTGTAATATTGTACAAGCAAATTTTGAATTTGAAAATGTAGGAGATTACACAGAATATGTTTCATACTATGACTTCACATGCTTTGCAGATAAATTTTCTTGTGATTCTTTCTATTCTGTAGAAGGTTCTTATTTCTATGAAACAATAGAGAGTGGTAAAAAAGCTAGAGGATCTGTATATTTTGAGGTTCCTAAAGATGCAGATACAATAGAAATAGAATATGATGGAAATTCATATGATGACTCAGAAATAACATTTATCGTAAAAGATGCTGAATAATCATTCACTTATACACAAAATATACATTAAATTATCCACAGAGTTTTACACACTGTGGATAATTTTTGTTTTTTGTTCATATTTTTATTCAATTCCTAAATACTCGTTATATGTTACTTCTCTATCAATTAACTTATCTTTCTTTAAATCTATTATTCTATTAGCAACTGTTTGAGTTAATTGATGGTCATGTGAAGTAAATAGTATAATTCCTTTATATTTGCTCATTCCTTCGTTTAATGCTGTAATACTTTCCATATCTAAATGGTTAGTTGGCTCATCAAATATTAATAAATTTGCACCAGAAAGCATTAATTTAGAAAGCACACATCTTACTTTTTCTCCTCCAGATAGAACATTTACCTTCTTAAGAGCTTCTTCCCCAGAGAATAACATTCTTCCTAAGAAGCTTCTTACATAAGTTTCATCTGGGTCTTTTGAATACTGTCTTAACCAGTCTGTTATTGATAAATCAGATTCAAATAAATAGTTGTTATCTTTTGGGAAATAATTTGTTGTTATTGTAGTTCCATACTTAATAGTTCCTGAATCTGGTTCCATTTCTCCTGCTAAAATTTGGAACAATACTGTTTTTGCATTTTCATTATCTGCTAAAAATGCTATTTTATCATTTGGTTTCACTACAAAAGATACTTTGTCCAATATTTTTTCGCCATTTATTGTTTTACAAACATTTCGTACTTCTAATATATCTTTTCCTGGTTCTCTATCTGGTTTAAAATCTATATATGGATATCTTCTATTAGATGGTTTTATTTCATCTAATTCAATCTTTTCTAAAGACTTCTTTCTTGAAGTAGCCTGTTTTGATTTAGAAGCATTTGCACTAAATCTAGCAATAAACTCTTGAAGCTCTTTTATCTTTTCTTCTTTCTTTTTATTAGCTTCTTTCATTTGTTTTAATGCAAGCTGGCTAGATTCATACCAGAAATCATAGTTTCCAGGATATACCTTAATCTTACCAAAGTCGACGTCAGCTATATGTGTACATACTTTATTTAAAAAATATCTATCATGTGATACTACAATTACAGTATTTTCAAAGTTAATTAAGAATTCTTCTAACCAATTTATACTCTTTAAATCTAGGTCATTTGTAGGCTCATCTAAAAGTAGAATATCTGGATTACCAAATAAAGCTTGAGCAAGCAAAACTTTAACCTTTTCCTTTGGTTCTATTTCGCTCATCAATTTATAGTGCTTTTCTGGTTCAATACCTAAATCATTTAAAAGTACTGCGCTATCGGCTTCTGCATTCCAGCCATCAAGTTCAGCAAATCTCTCTTCTAGTTTTGCAGCCTTCATACCATCTTCTTCAGAGAAATCTGGTTTGGCATAAATTGCTTCTTTCTCTTTCATAATTTTATATAGCTCATTATTTCCCATTATAACTGTATCCATAACAGTATATTGTTCAAAAGCAAAATGATCCTGTTTTAAAACAGATAATCTTTCATTTTTATCTTTAGAAACTTCACCTTTACTTGGTTCTAACTCTCCAGAAAGAACTTTAAGAAAAGTAGATTTACCAGCACCATTGGCGCCTATAATTCCATAACAACAACCTTTATTAAATTTAATATTTACGTCTTCAAATAAAGTTCTTTTTCCAAATCTAATTGTAACTCCTGTTGCAGTAAGCATAATAAATTCCTCCTTATTTTAATCAAGCATTCCTTTTTTCTTAAGCCATACTGATGCTACTACTCCTATTAATATAGAGAATACTACTATTAGCACAAATCCAAATGGATTTTCTTGTAGTGGAACAGGTACGTTCATTCCCCAGTAACTTGCAATCATTGTTGGAATTGCTAAAATAATTGTTATTGAGGTTAAATACTTCATTACTCCATTTAGATTGTTTGAAATAATTGAAGCATACGCATCCATTGTTCCTGTTAAAATATCTCTATATATCTTTGCCATCTCTATGGCCTGTTTATTCTCTATAATAGCATCTTCTAATATATCTTCATCTTCGTCATAAAGTTTTATTAGGTTTCCCCTCATTGTTTTTTCCATTACTACCTCATTTGATTTTAAAGAAGTAGTAAAATATACAAGTCCTTTTTCTAAACTTAATAATTTTAATAATGCTTTATTCTTCATAGAATTCTTTAAAACATTCTCTGCTATTTCTGTTTCTTTATTTAACTTTTTTAATAAGTTTAAGAACATTTCCGCATTTGAATAAAATAACTGTAAAAGCATTCTGCTCTTTTTATATGTAATTATGTTCTTTATTTTTCTTTTTTCTAAATCTTCTAATATTGGATTTTTGTTTAATGATACGGTTATTATATAATCGTCTCTAACGAAAATAACTCCTATAGGTGCTGTACTATATACTTTTGTCCCTGATTCGATTTCCATTATTGGAGTATCTACAATAAATAATATTGTGTTATCGTCATCTTCTACGTCTATTCTGGCTTTCTCTTCTGGGTCTAATGCGTATCTAATGAAGTCTTCTTGTATGTTAATGTTTTCACATATTGTCTTTATTTCTTCATCACTCGGTGAAACTACGTTAATCCAATTTCCCCTTATAAATTCTTTTGTCTCTTCAGTTATATTTGTTTCTATATTTGTATTATACATTTTAAACATAGTTATCACCCCTTAGGACAATATATTAACATAATTTTCAAGTTATTACAACTTAAATTTGAAAAAATATTGACAAATCCTTCCTCAGGAATTATAATAGTTATGTTGTTTATATTATATATGCGCCATTAGCTCAGTTGGTAGAGCAGTTGACTCTTAATCAAATGGTCGGAGGTTCGAATCCTCTATGGCGCACCATTTTAAAAGATGCTAAACTTTTAGCATCTTTTTTAAGTTAAATTTATTTCTATTTCTTTTTTGGTGGAACTGGTGGTATTGTTTCAAATAATTTTCTTAGTTCTTCTACAGAGTCTGCTCGTACCCATTGGCTCATTCCTTGTTTCCAAACTAGACTATCTCTAAAGAATTGTCCATTATTAGCCATTTGTTGTAATGTTTCTATATTGTATGGTCCTGTTACCTGTCCATCTACAGCCACATTATACCTTGTTTCAGGAATAGGTGGTGGTGTATTATTATTTGCTTGTGATACTGTATTACTTGACATTATTCCATTCATTGTATTAGCAAGATTTTGTCCTACAGCACCTCCAAGTGCCATTCCTGCCATCATGGCTGCTGGATTAAATCCTGAATCTCCATTTCCTAAATCAACACTTCCAGCATTATTTTCTCCCATTTTACCCAATGCATTAGCACCAGCAATTCCAACTTCTGATTGTTTCTCAATTTTATAAGCATCAATATTATTAGATTGTGTTTGCTTATGTTGCGCATACTGCCCTTCTTCACGTTGAATACGTAATTTTCCTTCGTAATCTTCGACTTCAATACGTTGTTTGTCTGCAATATCTTTTATCTTTGCTTCTGCTTCTGCTTTTTTTGTTGCTGCTGTAATGTCTTTTGTTACACTCATAAGTTGACGATATCCTTCGCTTGATTTATCAAGTTCTATTGAAGCAATATCTACCCCTGATACGTCCACTCCAAAGTCTTCTTTCAATCTTTCTTTAATGTCATATTCTATAATATCATTTATTTGAGATATTTTAGTCTCAATTTGAATAAGTGGAATATTATTTGCTGACGGTGCATTTGCTACTATATCTTTTGCATAACGAACTACTGTATCACGTATTTGGTTTTGGAAATCCTCAAGACTAAAATTATTTAGTCTATGTAATTTTATAAATTCTTTATAATCACTTATTTTAAAACTAATTGTTCCCCTAACGGCTAAAGGTACACCAAAATCTTCAAATCTTGGATCATATACATCAAAGTATGGTACTGCAAACTTCACTTGTATAATTCTAGCCAAGTTTATAAAGTAAACTTCTGCTTGAAAGGGAGTTCCTCCATCATATGCTAAACCAATGATATTAGCTAGTATAGGTAAGTTAGCTGTTTTTAATATTTGGTCAAATGGTCCTACTATAAAATCTTGCATTGTTCCATTTTTTTGTTTATATACAAAAACTGCAACTTCTCCATCTTTTACTCTCAAGGAAGATCCCCAACGAATAGAGTTCTCTCTATTATTATCTCCTTCCTTTGAATCTTTAGGATGCCATTTCCATATCAAATATGATGGTTCATCACAACGGATTTCATCCATAATTCCTCCATTTTTTTCATTTCTACTAAATAACCCCATATTAATTCTCCTTTTTTTATTTTTTAGCCCCTATGGACTTAAATTGTTCAACAATATCTTTATAGCTTTTTTGCAAAGTTTCCATCGTATTCTTACCTGCTTTTTGTATGTCTTCTGTTTTATTTTCATTTATAGATTTATTCTTTCCCTCTTCATTTTCTTTCGAAATAGAATAAACCCACACAGGGGCCAGAAGGAAGTTTATTCCAAGGATAAGAAGCATCATTCCACCATATGACATTCCCCAGTTTTCCTCCATTGAAACAACACTCATAATAACAATACCAACAATAAGCATTATTATTCCAACACCTACCAAGAGTGCACTAAGACATAGTTTTTTGTTCTTTCTTACAAAATTCATGGTTCCACGCTTGGATACTTTTGCAATCGTCTTTTTGTATAATTCTTCAATATATGCAAATTCCGGTGTGTTGCCAAATGAAAGTTTTGCTTTATGATATGTCTGTTCCAATTTAGCCATCCAAGCATCATCTGTCTCATAATTAGTGTCTTCTAAATTCGAAACTGCCAAAATAAAGAAATCGTAAATATCCTCTTTTGTATTAGTGACATAGAAATTGGTTATCAACTCAATTTTCTTGTCGACAGTTTCAGTTTTCTCTATCTTTCGAGCAAGTTCACTAACTAGACTATCAACTTTTACGCTTCGGAGTTCATATCCACAAGAAGGACAGTTCGTAGCAAAAGATTTTAGTAACTCTCCACAATTAGGACACTTATGTATTTCACCATCATATTTTATTTTTCTTTCTAAAGTCTCTTTTTCTATTGGATTTCCACATTTTGAACAAAACTTATCATTATCTTTAAGTTCATTTCCACAATTTTTACAATATATCATATTATTTCCCCTTTATTTTTTCTTTTATTTATATATTATTCTCTTTTACTGCATCACAAATGTCCCCAATATTGCAATCTAAATATTCGCAAATTCGTAGAAGAATAGAAAGTGCTACTTCTTCGTTTCTACGTAACTTTGTCATTGTTCCTGTTGCAATATTTAATTCCTTCCTGAGTGTAGCTTGTGATATATCTTTTTCAATAAGTAATATCCATAATTTTTTATAACTTATCTTCATTCTATGACACCCTATCCTTATAAATTATATACTTCATGTGTTAAAAAATCAAGCTTTTTTCGCATCTTTTTTGTTGTTTTTCTTAAGTTCTTGCGATTTTTTTATGTTTCATTTATGTTTAAAATTTATTATTTACTATATGGAATTATAAATATATTATTTCCACCTGTTTCTTCACCATTAAATATTATTTTTACAGAATCTTCTTGCCACTCTACTTTATAGTTATCTTCATGTAGCCTGGCCCCATCATTTGCTAATTCTGTCTCAAAAGTAACTTCATTAACTTTATCTAAATCATCATTCTTGAGCCAATTTCCATAAAAACGTACAGCTATTTTCTGTGGTCCAAAAAACATAGATTCTCCTACTGTATAGCAGCTAACAACGTATTTTCCATCAGCAGATTCTTCTTTAAACCATAAAACCTCATTATCTCCAATTAAAAATCCTATTAAATTGAAAAACAAAACAATTCCTAAAATCACGGCAGTAATAATAAACAGTACCATAAATGTTGTGTATTTGTTATCTTTCATATATTCCACACCTCTTATACTTTATTTACTCTTAATACACATAATACGCATCACAAGAAGTTAATCTTTGCAAATATCTAGAATTATCTAAATCTAACGCATCTTTTACTGTATTTATTATAATATCTGTATTTTCTCCTTGATTTAGTAAAACAATAACTCCTTTTGACGTATCTTTTCCTTTAAACATTTTTTGTATGTTTTCTTCGGTGTATTCCATATCTTTTGTAATATATGAGTTATTAAGTTTTTCAAATGTTAAAATATCATCAAATAATCTATCTTTTCCTGATTCATATAAATAAATTGTTGGTACATTTAGTTCTCCACTTATTTCATTCATAAATCCTTTCAAATCGTCATATAATAGTTCTGGTTTTAATTTAAAAATAAATGGAGATATTAATATTATACAAAATAGTAATGATATAGTTATGTTAGTTATTTTTTCTCCAAATCCATTTTGTAAAAGTTTGTATAACCAATAAATAGCTAGTACAAATATAATTCCACATACTGGCGCTACATATCTTAAAACATGCCATGGTGAAGCAATAGCTGTTATTAAGATAAAGATAATACTAGGCACACTTATCATTATTAAAATATTTTTTGTTTCTTTTTCTAATCCTATTTTTCCTTTTTTTCGTATTTTTGTATAAATCCACGCTAATATTACTACAATTAAAATAAAGTATAGTAAATTGTTAAATCCATATTCATTTAATACATTTATCTGCTGTGCTATTCCTGTAATAAATAAATCTGTAGCCTTTAAATTTTCTATTACTCCTTGTCCTCTATATCCAAAGAACATGTGCTTAATTGAATATGGGAATATTATTAAAGAAATTATTCCTGCAATAGCCATTGTTAAAGTGTAATATGCAAGTTTCTTTATTTGTTTTTCTCTAATATATTTTACCAAAAATACTAAGTATGTTGGTAACAAATAGAATAAGTAGTAGTAATGTGTTAATACTCCAGCAAGTACTGTAATTCCAATTAATATTAATAGTTTAAAGTTTATTTCTTCCTTTTTTGATAATTGTATATGTAAAAATATCGTTATTAATACTTCTAATGTTAATAGACAGTACATTCTAACATATATTACATTGCTTATTGCTGCTAACGTAATTGAAGATATGAACGCTAACAACATTGACTTAATATTCGCATTTTTATCATTTTTAAATAGCTCTTTTAATATTAAATACGTAAATATTGTAATAAAAATATATATGATAAAGTTTAGTATAAAACCTGGCCATTGAGAAAAATGTCCGTCTGTAAATTCCATACAAATTCTAAGTAGTAAATAATATAATGGTGGGTGTACGTCATTTTTTTGATTTTCATATACTGGTCTAAAATCCCATTTTTCATCTTCTTGTACTGCTAGATAATCGTCAAAATACTCTCCGCTGTGCCATGTATTATAAAAGTCTGGATTATCTTGTATTTCAATTTTATCGTAATTTGTAAGTCCAAATGAATATGCCTCATCTATGTGTAAATATGGATTATTCATTCCAACAAAAATATATATTATAGTTTGCAATACTAAAAGAATAATAAATAAAATTATTTCTTTCTTTTTCATTAACATTCCCCTTTTATTTACTTTAGTTTACACAAAGATTATACAACAAAAATATTTAATTAGCAATTATGGGTTTTATAGTTATATAATTGATTTCGTTTTTTTACTATGGTAATATATATGTATATTTAAAATATTAGGAGTAACGAAATGTGCCGAAAAAAATGGGATGAAAGAATGTATGATAAAAAGTGGGATGAAATGCAAAAATACAAAGAATTTGATAAAAGCAACTTTAAAGGAATTGATCATTTTTCTAAAATATTTAATATAATTTTTAACTTTTTTAGGTTTTCCTTTTTAGGAATTTGTATTCTTGCAATTGTTATAGCTTTGCTAATTTACGTTATATATATAATTACTTTTCCAGGTTTTAGTTTTTAGGTAATACATATAAACACCTAAATGAATTATTAATCATTTAGGTGTTTTCTTTGTTTAATCTCTTATTTCATTTACATTATCATTTGGGCTCGTTTCTGTTTTTTCCTCATTTCCTTTATTATTTTCTGTTGTACTTGTACTTTCGCTAGGTTTTTGTGTTGTTTCATTTTTCTTTGTTCCTCTTCTTATTATTCTAGTCATTGGGTCATATGTGTCTTTAGAAAGTAATGTTTTAGAAACAACTTCTCCATTTAATTTTAAAATTTTATATGCTTCACTTGTACAACCTGTATATCCTGACTGTTCTACTACTTCTTTTCCTTCTTCTAAAGTATTATCATTTTCATATTTTGTAGTATATGGTATATATGAAAGTATTACTGATTGTATAACAACCTCATATTCTGTCTCTTCTTTTATTCCATATATACTCATTGTACATACTCCATTTTCTGCTACTGCTTCTATTTTTATAGGGTATGTTCTATTGTTTTTAAATTGAAAATCTATTGACCCCCAAGCTACTGTAGCATCTCTTCCTGCTGAAACATATGAAGTTAAGAATTGATGATTGCTTCTATCTACAATTTCTAAATTTGCATATAGAACCGCGTTATATAGTGTGGATGAAGTTTGGCATATTCCTCCTCCAACGTCTTGCACAACTTTTCCGCCTGCATAAGCACCAGCTTCTTTATACCCTTCTGCTATTGTTCTTTCTCCTACAACTTGGTTATATGAAAAAGTTTCTCCAGGCATTACTATTGTCCCGTCAATTTTTTTAGCTGATATTGAAATATTATTGCTTCTATTAAGATTTGTTGGATCATATCTCGTTGTATATGTACCTAGTTCATCTGGGAAAGCTTCCTCTCCTAAATCTTCTAATGTTTTGTCTGGAATAGTAATTTTTAATGGAATTACATATTCTTCTTTGTCTTCTTCTAATATTTTTTGAGCTTCTTCCATTGATATTGCAAAATCAACACCATTTACATGTGTATGTACTGTTGTTGGGTTTTTTGATACATATGCATCTTGTGGCTCTTTATATATTTCATTTCTTATTTGCTCTAAATTTATTTCATCTGGTTCTACTTCTTCTGTTGGAATTGTAACTATATCATACTTTTTGTTTACGTCTTTTATTTTACTTAATATGTTTTCTTTTAATTCATCCTTTCTAATAGAAATTCCTGGAGTTCCTTTTACTATAATTAGTTCTTCATCTTCTATATAGTAACTATTTTGAACAACTGCCCCTGGAAGTTTTGAAGAAATATCATCAATTTTTTTATTTAACGATTCTTCGTCAAAATTGAAATTACATTCTATATTTTTCCCAAATAGCCATGTACCTAGTATTCCATAATTATTTGTAATAATGTTTCCATCTCTTCCTATATTGTATGCCTCATTTACCGCTGTATCTATATCAAATTGCGCATTTATCTGATTAGCATTTAAGCTAGTTTCGTAGTCATCCTTTTTCAAAATTAATTCTTCTTGCACTTTAGTATTAATTACTTCTGTTACAGCTTCTTTTGCTTTTTCTTTTGACATGTTGCTAACGTCAATTCCCATTATTGAAACATTATTCAATATATTTTCATTATTTATACTTATTAAAGAGAAAATTACAGAAAAAATTAATAGAAAAATTATTAAAACAGAACCCGCTATTATTGGTAGCATAGATTTCTTTTTGCCTTTATTTTTTTCTTTTTGTCCTACCTCTTTTTTGTTACTTTTTTCTTTAGCTACTATTTTTTCATTTTTTTCTTCTTTCTCATTGTTTTCGTCCATAAAATCTATTTCTCCTATCATAATAAATTTTATACATTTTAATAAATTTATATTACCATAAGTGTTTATTTTTTACAATATTTTTTTCTCCTTTATTTTACAAAAAAATCTTTTTTTAGCTAGACTTTTATTTTGTTTTTAGGTATAATAAAATAAATTTTGGAGAAGAGGTTGGTATAAATGATTGGAGATTTGATATCTAGAATACGTACAGAGAGAAACATGTCAAAAGCAGAACTTGCAAGGCATACAAATATTAATATTGGACACATTGCTCATATTGAAAAAGAGGAAAGAAATCCTAGTCATAGAGCATTGAGGTCTATTTGCAGAGCTTTAGAAGTTCCTTGTCAACCTTTAATGTATACATATGATAAGATTTTTACTGAAGAACAAAAAAATAACAAAATGCCTGAACATATTTCATATAATAAAATTTTGGCGGTAGATTCACTAGACTCATTTATGGAATGTCCTGTTGACTTTCCTACAGCTGCTTTAGCTTTAAAAGTTCCTGATGATTCAATGGCACCACGTTTAGAAAAGGGTGTATTTGCTTTTATAGAGCTTAACTCTCCTTTAGAGAATAAAGATATTGGTCTTTTTGAGTATGATGGAAAGATTATTATGCGTAGATATGTAATAAGAAAAGATTCATTAGTTTTAAGAGCTGATAATAAAGAATTTACAGATATAGCTCTTACGGAAAATACTAAATATACTATTATAGGTAAAATCCTTGGAACAAATACAGGTCTAATTTTCTAAATATACTTATCAAAAACTTATCAAAAAATATAAAATTTTACAATTTTTTTCAAAAAAGTATTGAATATTTTATTTTTTAATAATATAATTTAATATATTATTAACGAGAGATAAAAGGAGTTAGAGATGGAGTTAGTAAAGAATATATTTTTCAATACAGATAAATTAATAGAAAATGATACAGTTAAAATTTCATATACAGGTAAGCTTTTTCAAGAAGATTCTGAAGAAGTCTTTGTTCACTATGGCTTCGGAAATAGCTGGGAAAACTTAAATGAGATACAAATGGAAAAAACTGAATTAGGATTTCAAGCAGAAATTGAATTAATGTCTAGTGACACATTAAATTTATGTTTTAGAAATTCAAATAATGAGTGGGATAACAATGATTCTCAAAACTATATCTTTCCTATAGAAAAGGCAGAACTTTCTTTAGTAGTAAAAGAAGATGCTGAAGTAGATGCCCCACGTAGACTAAGAAAAACATATTTATGGAGTAAGAAAATACGTTTAGCAGTATATAAAATAATAACTTATTTACCAAAAATAATTTCAGGAAATTATAAAAGAAAAATTAAAAACGAAGAATAATAATTTGATATAAATATATAAAAGTAGTAGAAAAATTTAGTTTCTACTACTTTATTTTTACATATACCATCCACCATTTATCGAAATAACTTCTCCTGTTGTATAATCATCTTCTATAAGCCATTTTACACATTTCGCGATATTTTGTGCCTGTCCTATTCTTTCTAATGGAATTTCCTCTTTTATTCTTTTTATATCTTCTTCAGAATATTCTTTATTCATATCTGTATCGATTATTCCTGGTGCTATTGCATTAACACGTATATTTGAAGGTCCTAATTCTTTAGCAAGTGCTTTAGTAAATCCTATTAACCCTGCTTTCGCTGTAGAATAATGCACTTCCATGCTACTTCCGGTAATTCCCCATATAGAGGAAATATTTATTATTAATCCATTTTTTTGATTAATCATGCTTTTGGATGCTTTTCTTGTACAATAAAATGCTGAATTTAAATTATTATTTATCATATTATTCCAGTCTTCATCTGTTATTTCTGTAAATAATTTTGACTGTGCTATTCCAGCATTATTAATAAGTACGTCTATTTTTCCATACTTATCTAAGGCATATTGTATTAGACTTTCTGCTTCTTCTTTTTTAGACACGTCTGCTTTATATATATCTACAGAAATTCCTGCTTCTTTTAACTCATTTTCCACATTTTTGGCACAGTTTTCACTTTTGTTATAGTTTAGTATTACAGTATATCCTCCCATTGCTAAATACTTTACTATTTCTCTACCTATTCCTCTTGAGCTTCCTGTTACTATAACTACTTTATTATTTAGTGTATTTTTTTCTTGATTTTCTACCATGATTTAAATTCGCCCCCTTATATGTTGAAAAAAAGAAGAACTAGAAATTCCAGTTCTTCTTTTAGCTTGGAGCCACTTGTCCGACTTGAACGGACGACCTACTGATTCATACTACTATAATTTTCATTACCACCAAAGGTGTTTGTAGTCTGGACTTTCTCTTTACCATAGCTTATTTGCCTTAGGTACACCGTATAAAGTCTCTACACTCGAAGATATAATCTTCTAGCTCGGGATTAGCATATATATAATTTAGCCTTCCCCGAATTAGCGGTGTCCACTATATATGTTTCCACATATAGGTGCAAGATAGTTCAAAATAAAACTTAAGTTTTATCTATCCCACAAGTCAGTTGCTCTACCAACTGAGCTAAAGTGGCATCTTGGTGACCCCGACGGGAATCGAACCCATGTCTCCGCCGTGAAAGGGCGATGTCTTAACCGCTTGACCACGGGGCCATAAATCTGCACCAGGGCTTTGCAGCCCTAGTAGATTGGTGAGCCATCGCGGACTCGAACCGCGGACAACTTGATTAAAAGTCAAGTGCTCTACCACCTGAGCTAATGACCCAGATTTAGGCTTGCGTTTGTTTTGTAAACGCAAGTATTATTTTAAACTATTTTTTTTAGTTTGTCAATACAATTTGTGAATTTTCTGTGAAATTTCCAATTATTTTTTAGTTTTTATAATAATTTATATAAAATAAATTATTTATTTAGCTTTTCTACTAGCTCATCTACATTTATTCCATGGACTTCACATGCTTCTTCAATAGTTTCTGCTTGAGAAGCTGGGCATCCTAAACAGTGCATACCTGCATCTAATAAAATTTCTGCTTTCTCTGGTGCCATTTCTAATAATTCTCCAATTTTTATATCTTTATCGATTTTCATTCTGTATTCTTCCTTTCTTTTAATATTTATTTTCTTATTTTATCCACTTCTAAAATAATATACATAAAATTTTATCACAAATTTTCAAAAAAGTATAGACAAAATTTAAAAAATGTTGTATTATTGGTAGAAATTGGAAGGCGGTGTTTGAATTTACTATTCTAGATTTATTTTTCATATTTTTTATTATCCATCTTTTTATCAGTCTTTATTCAATTTATTTATTTTTCAATAATAAATTATTTCATAATTTACAAGGCGCAAAATTAAATTTAAAATCTAAACATTTTTCTAATAAAAACTAAAAGAGGTGAATACTTTATTAGACGTTTACTATTTATTCTTATTTTTTCTTTTTTCTACTGCTATTTAGGCTATAAACTTTTTTCTGATATTATTTATTCTAATTCAGTAATAATCCCCTATGGAATACACCCATTTGATATTTGTATTAAAAATCCTGATTTATGGAAATATATTAAAATTACTTTTGTTTTTACCTATATCTTTTCTTCCTTTATCATTTCTAATTCTTTTTATTTAATCCTGTCTTCTTTAAGTAAAAGAATAAAAGATAAAATTAGTAATTTTCCTGTAAAAATGAAACCAAAGTATATTTTTTATCCCATATTATATCTTGTAAAAAAAATTAAAAATTTTATTCTTAAGAAAAAACTAATTTCCAATAGTAAGTATAAGTTTTTTAATAGTGAAAATGAAATATCAAATAATAAATTGTACAAAATGCAAAATAATAATTCAGAAAAATTAGAAAAGCCTTTAACCCTTTTTGTGGGAAATTTATATGCCTCAGGCTCACCTATTTTTCTCTCTTCTTCTAGTTTATATCAAAATATTTTAGTTACCGGAACTATTGGTACAGGTAAAACTAGTAGTGCTATGTACCCTTTTACTAAACAACTTATTGAATATTCTTCCCATAATCCATTACAGAAAATAGGTATGCTAGTTTTAGACGTTAAAGGAAATTATTATTTAAAAGTAACTGAATTTGCTAAAGCATGTGGCAGAGAAAATGATTTAATAGTAATTAGCTTAAATGGAAAATATAAGTATAATCCTTTACATAAGCCTAATTTAAAACCTAATGTTCTAGCAAATAGATTAAAAACCATTTTACTTTTATTCTCTAAAAATAATTCAGAAAGTTATTGGCTAGATAAAGTAGAACAAATTTTAACAGAATGTATTAAGCTTTGTAGATTATATAATGATGGATATGTCACTTTTGAAGAAATTCATAAACTTATTTCTATTGAAAATTATTATGTCCAAAAAATTGAATATTTAAGAAAAAGATTTTTGAATAACGATTTTACTAAAGAAGATACATATAATTTACTTTCTGCTTTAAATTTTTTTCAAAAAGAATTTTTATCTTTGGATCAACGAACTTTATCTATTTTAAAATCCGAAATTACCAGAATTACAAATGTTTTTGTTTCCGATTATGACGTATATAGAACTTTTAACCCTAAAAAAGAAGAACTTAATTTTTTAGGATTTGAAGATTTAATAAATTCTGGGAAAATTGTAGTTCTTAATATGAATATTTCTGAATATCAAGTTTTATCTAAAATTATTGCTACATATTTAAAACTAGATTTTCAAACCGAAGTAATGGCCAGACTTGCAAACGGTTTTATTTCTTCTTCTCGAACGGTTGCTTTCATTTCTGATGAATATCATGAATATTGTACTAGTTCTGATAGTGAATTTTATGCTCAAAGCAGAGAAGCCAAATGTATAAATATTGTAGCCACTCAAAGTTATACTTCTCTTTTAAATTCATTAAATGATAAATATGCCGTTGACGTAATTGTACAAAATTTAGTTAATAAATTTTGGTTTAGAACTGATGATATATTTACTATTGAATGTTCTCAAAAACAAATTGGGAAAGAGGATAAAGAAAAATTATTTAAAAGTATTTCAGAAAATGCAAGAGAAACTAATTATAGTTATCTTACAAATAGTTTAAATTCTATTGATTCAAATATTTCTGAAAGTATTAGCACACAAATTAGCTATGATTTTGTTTACGATACTAGGTTCTTCACACAAGATCTTGAAAATTTCTGTGCCCTTGCTTTCCTTTCTGATGGATACAAAATTATGAAACCACAAAAACTTAAATTAAAACCTTATTTCAAAAAATAATTACAAGGAGGTTTTCTATGAAAAAATCTAAAAATAAATTTATTTTATTCTATTTTATGTTTCTATTATTCATATTTTTAATGTTATTCAATAATATATGTAAATCTGCTCTTTTTGATAGCCCTCCCGCGTTAGTAGATAAATTGACTAATGCATTTGAAAGCATTAAAAGTTGGCTTATTACTCTTGCTACTCCTGCTGCTGCAGTTGCTGTAGGTGTTGGAGTTTTTATGAAAAAGTTTAGTTTTGGCGATGAAGAAAGAATTAGAGTTGCCAAAAAGTTAATTAGAGGTTCTTTATTTTCTTATGCTTTTATTCTTGCAATTAATTTAATTTTATCTGCAATTAAATCTTTAATAGAATAATTATGGAGGTGTACTTTGGAAGAAAGTGTTTCAAGTGCTGAACTTACTAATATTTCGCAAGTTATTATAGATACTATAAATAATTTATTAAATTCCCTATTTTCTTCTATTGATAATAGTGTTTATGATACTCTAGATGAATTAACTTTTATAGGTACAGATATTTTAAATGATTCTTTATTTTCTAAAATATTTGGACATGGTTCAAATAACGGTTTACTAATAATTGCAAATTCTCTGCTTGTTGCAGTTTGTTTATACTATTGTTTTAAATTAATTTATTCACATTTTACGGGTATTTCTATTGAGAAACCATATCAGTTTGTTTTTAAATTATTAATATTTGCAATGTTTATTAATTGTTCTTATTTTATATGTGAATTTTTTATATATTTTACTGATTTAATTTCTTCGTTAATTCGTCAAATTGGTGCTTCTATTTTAAATACAGAAATTTCTTTTTCTGCATTAGTAGAAAACTTAAATTCAGTTATTACAATTGATTCTACTAATATTAATGTGTTTTCTTTTGATGGAATTTTAAGAAGTATTATATCTTTTAGTTTTGTAAGTTTATTATTTACCTATTCTTTAAGATATATAATGATAAAAGTTCTAATATTATTAATGCCTTTTGCTTTTCTCACACTAATAAACGCTTCAAGCGCATGGTTTTTCAAGGCTTGGCTTAAAATCTTTTTATCTCTTCTTTTTATTCAGCCATTTATTTCACTTATTCTTTTAATATCTTCTTCCTTAGATTTTTCTTCTTCTGATATTATCTCTAAATTACTATGTATTGGTTCATTATATGCTCTGATAAGAGCTAATTCATATACTCAACATTTTATAGGTGGAATTTCCACAGATGTTTCACAAAGTTTTAAATTAATGAAAGGACAAGTTAAATAATTATGAAATTTATTTTTCCACAAAATTATAATTTTGATAGTAAATTACTCGGTTTTATTGACTATACTACTGTTATTTTAAATATTTTATGGGGATTATTTATATTTTTAATATCTTATTTTATTATTCCAAATATTACTTTTAAAATAAGTTTTTTCATTGTTTTCTTTTTTCCTTTTTTCTTGTTTAGTATTATCGGATTTAATCATGAAAAAATGTTATATATTATTAAATATTTATTTAAATACATTTTTTCTCCTAAAATATATTTATATAAAAAATATTAAATCTTAATAAAACCCATTTTTCACTGTTTTTCTACTTTATACTACTATTTTCTATAGTATTTTACAATTTTTCTAATTGTATTTTTAAATATAAAATGATATAATTTTATTCATACTTTTAATAGGAGGAATTACTTATGAAATTAGAAAGTTCAGACTTATCTTCATTATTTTCAAACACATTAATACCAGATATATTCTTTTCAGAATATTTGTCTGAAGCCAGTGGTGACTTCATAAAAGTATATTTATATATGTTGTTTTTATCAAAATATGATAAAGATATAAAGATAAATGATTTATCTAAGAAACTAGTATTACCTGTGAAAACTATTCAAGATGCAGTTAAATACTGGGAAGATAAATGTTTAATTACTAAAAAGAATACAGGATATGTTGTCAATAGTATTCAAGAAATAGAACTACATAAATTATATAAACCTAAAACAGCTTTATCTGCAGAACAATTACAAAAATCTGCTGAAAATCAAAAAAGAGCTAAAGCAATTGACTTTATCAATAATAAATATTTTTCAGGACTTATGCCTACTACTTGGTACCCTGAAATTGAACTATGGTTTAAGAAATATGGTTTTGATGAAGAAGTTATGATAGCTTTGTTCGGATATTGTTTTGATATGTCAGCTCTTCATAAAAATTATGTTCAGGCAGTAGCAGAAGCTTGGAATAAGAATAATATTAAAAACTTTAACGATTTAGATTTATATTATGAAAAACAAGAAAAACTTAAGGTTATTGCCAAAACAATATCAAAGAAGCTAGGACTATCTCGTAGTCTTACTCAATATGAATACGCATATATAGAAAAATGGGTTATAGATTATGGTTATTCTTTAGATATTATAGAAATAGCTCTAAAGAAAACTACTTCTAAAGCAAATCCAAACTTTGACTATCTAGATAAATTATTAAGTGATTGGCACGATAGAGGGTTTAAAACTGCTAATGATATTCAAACTTTCTTATCAGATATGAAAGAAAAGAACAAAAATGTTAAACAATTAGAAAAAACTACAGGATATAATAAGTATGAACAAAGAACTTATGATAATTTAGATAATTTATATGCAAACTTTAAAAAATAACTTAATTTGGAGGTGCATTAGTGGACATAGTTTTAAAAAACATATTGGCACAATATGATAAAAAAAGAATTCAGGAAGAATATGCTGCACAAAATAGAAAAACCGAGTTATACAAAAAATATCCTAAACTTCAAAGTATAGATGATAAATTAAGTTCTCTTGCAATATCTACTACTAAATCTTTAATTTCAAATAATGATAAAAATTTATTACAAGAACTTAATAATAATATAAATAAATTAAAAGAGGAAAAAAATAAAATATTAGAAAAACTTAATATTTCTGAAGATTATTTTAAGCCACATTATGAGTGTTCTCTTTGTAAAGATACTGGCTATATAACAAACAGTGATTATTCTGTCTCTATGTGTAACTGCTTGAAACAGAAATTATATAATGAACAATATAATAAAGCTAATATTTCTAATTTAGATACACAGAATTTTGATAATTTTTCTGATTTACTATATTCTGATAAACCAGATGAAGCCAGATATAATACTAAATTGTCTCCTAGAGAAAATATTAATCAAATTAAAGATATTTGTTTTAAATTTATAGAGAACTTTGATGATAAGAATCAAAAGAATTTATTGTTTACAGGAAATACTGGACTTGGAAAAACTTTTTTATCTAGCGCTATAGCAAATGAATTATTGAAAAAGGGCAAAAATGTTCTTTATCAAACTGCTTCAGTTATGCTAGATTCAATTATAGATTATAGGTTTGGAAAAACAAATGATTCAAATATATTAAAGTCTATACTTAATGTTGATTTGTTAATAATAGATGATTTAGGAACAGAGAATCCTAATAATCTTAAATCTTCGGAACTTTTTAATATAATTAATACTAGACTATTAAATCAAAATAAAATTACTAAAACAATAATTTCTACTAATTTAAATTTACGTAATCTATATTCTAATTATGATGAACGAATTGTTTCAAGATTTATTGGAAATTATGATATTTGCTATTTCTTTGGAGAAGATATTAGGTTTAGAAATATATAAATAAAATTAAAAAAGACTATTTACTTCTATTTTTAAATTTTAAAGTAAATAGTCTTTGTTTTATCTTTCTTGCTCTTGCTTTTTCTTTTTATTTGCCTCTAACATTTTATTTAATTTATCAAGAGTTATTTGTTTATAATTTTCTACTCTATATGCCTCTGGTAAATCCTCCCAAAAGTCCTCTATCATTTCTCTTCTTTTTGCATTTATATCTTTTATTTCTGTTCCTTCTGATAAAACTTTTATTCTAGGATATAGACTTAATTCAATCAAAATATTTAAATAATGTAAGTTCTGATCCATATTACCACTTCCTATTCTTGTTCTTTTTCTTCCATAGAAATTGTTTCTATACTAACTACTTTTCCTTCATTTGTCCTCATTAAGGTTACACCTTGAGTAGAACGTCCTAATACACTTATGTCTGAAACTTTAAGTCTAATTATTGTGCCTGTATCAGTAATTAGCATTACGTCTTCATCATCTGTAGCAATTCTTATTCCAACTAAATTTCCTGTTTTAGATGTTACTTTATATGTTATTACACCTTTTCCTCCTCTTGTTTGAACTCTATATTCATCAAGTTCTGTTCTTTTTCCGAATCCATTTTCTGTTATTGCAAGAAGAGTTGCCTTACTTCCTTGTATTATTGATTCCATTCCTATAACATAGTCTCCGTCGTCTAATCTAATGCCAATAACTCCTTGAGATACTCTTCCCATAGGTCTTACATCTTTTTCGTCAAATGTTATACACATTCCTTTATGTGTTACAAGTACTACATTGTCTTCTCCATCAGTGAGTCTTACGTCTATAAGTTCATCTTCATCTTTTAAGGTTATTCCTATTAATCCAGTCTTTCTTACAGACATATATTCATTAAGAGAAGTCTTTTTAATTATTCCGTTTTTTGTAGCCATTAACAAATATTTTCCTTCTGCAAAGGTTGCAATAGGTATAACTGCAGAAATCTTCTCTCCACCGTCTAACATTAAAAGGTTTACTATTGCAGTACCTTTAGCAGTTCTTCCTGCTTCTGGTATTTCATATCCTCTTAATCTATATACTTTACCTTTATTACTAAAGAATAATATTGTATCATGTGTAGAACATGTAAATATTTCTTTTACGAAATCTTCTTCTCTAGTAGCAATTCCTGTTATTCCTTTTCCTCCTCTTTTTTGGCTTTTATATGTGTCTATTGGCATTCTCTTTACATAGCCAAAGTGAGTTAGTGCAACAACGCATTGTTCCTCTTTTATTAAATCTTCTACGTCGAATTCTCCTTCTGCTGCAACTATTTTTGTTTTTCTTTCATCTCCATATTTGTCTTTTATTTCTAATAATTCTTCTTTTATAATGTCATATACAAGCTTATCACTTGCAAGTATTGCTCTTAAATGCTCAATTAATTTCATTAATTCTGCATATTCTTCTTCTATTTTTTCACGTTGCAAACCTGATAATGTTTTTAATCTCATATCTAGGATAGCTTGTGCTTGTATATCAGAAAGTCCAAATCTTTCCATTAATCTTTCTTTTGCATCGTCATAAGAATTTCTAATTATTTCAATTACTTCATCTATGTTATCTAATGCAATTTTTAATCCTTCTAATATATGAGCTCTTGCTAATGCTTTATCTAAATCAAATTGTGTTCTACGAAGAATTACTGTTTTTCTATGGTCTATATAATATTCTAAACATTGTCTCAATGTTAGTATTTTTGGTTCTCCATTAACTAATGCTAACATTATAACTCCAAAAGTATCTTGCATTTGTGTATATTTGAATAATTGATTTAATATTACTTGAGCATTTACATCTCTTTTTAGCTCTACAACTATTCTTACTTTTTCTTCTCTATCTGATTCATCTCTTACTTCTGAAATTCCTTCTATTCTTTTTTCTTTTACTAAGTTTGCAATATTTTCAATTAATTTTGCTTTATTTACTTGATATGGCAAAGATCTAACAATTATTCTTTGTTTGTTTCCACTCATTTCTTCTATTTCCGCCTCTGCTCTCATTGTTATTTTACCTTTACCTGTTGTATATGCTTCTTTTATTCCATCTCTTCCTAAAATTAAACCTTCTGTAGGAAAATCTGGTCCTTTTATAATGCTCATTAATTGTTCATCTGTAACATTGTCATCATCAATTATCTTAACTATTCCATTTATAACCTCTGTTAAGTTATGTGGTGGAATGTTTGTTGCCATACCTACGGCAATTCCTGAAGAACCATTTATTAAAAGTGTAGGTATTTTAGCTGGTAAAACAGTTGGCTCTTGTAATCTATCATCATAGTTTGGCATAAAATCAACTGTATTTTTCTCTATATCTGTAAGCATTGTTTCTGCTATTTTTGACATTCTTGCTTCTGTATACCTCATAGCTGCTGGTGCATCACCATCAACAGAACCAAAGTTTCCATGTCCATCAATTAGTGGATATCTCATAGAGAAGTCTTGTGCCATTCTTACCATTGCATCATAAACCGATGCATCCCCATGTGGATGGTATCTTCCTAAAACTGAACCTACTGTATTAGCACTTTTTCTGTAAGGTTTATCAGAAGTTATTCCATCTTCATACATGGCATATAGGATTCTTCTATGTACTGGTTTTAAACCATCTCTTACATCTGGAAGTGCACGAGAAACAATAACGCTCATAGCATAATCGATATATGATGTTTTCATTTCTGTTTCAATATTTCTTTCGATAATTTTTCCTTCATTTTCTTCCATTTTATTTTTTCCGTCCTTTCCAAAATGTTCAATAACTACTCTTGTATTATACTATAAATACAGCAAAATTTGCAAGTGAAAAAGGCTAATTCTTTTTGAAAAAATAGCCTTTTTTGATAAAAAATTCTTAATATTTTTTTATTATTTTTTATTTTAAATTTTTAATATTTTTTATTTAATAAATTCTATATTTATGTTAATAAATTAGCTAACTCTCTTTGTTCATCTGTTAAATTAAAATCATGATTATTATTTTTAATTAAACTATGTAGATTTTCTATAATGCGAGCTTCTTTTATTGTATTTTCTAAAGGCATTAATTCTTCTAATTTTTCTTGTATTTTTTCATATTCTCTCTCCATACCATCAAAATCTTTATTTTCAAAATATTCTTTCCAATTGCTTTCATATTTTGCTAGTTTTTCTACTCCATCTATTTGCTCTGTAAATTCATTTTCTATCCTATCACTTACACTATTTAATATTGCATCTTTACCACTACTAATTATGTTTGCAATATTACCACTTATTAGTCCTGAAGAACTTGTCTTGTCTAATACTTTATCTAATACATTTGAAATTCCATCTATTATTCCTCCATTTTTTACAGCATCTCTCGCTTGAGAAATACTATCAAAGTCTCCTGTAAATATTCCAATAACGCTTTTTCCTAAATTAATTGCACTATTTATTGCTGTGTCTATTCCTTCTTTAAATCCACCTTGAAAAAAAGCATCTTTTATTTCTACTATCCCCTCTTCTATAAAATCAGGTAAAACCATTCTAAGTCCTATATCTAAAGCAGAATTAACAGCTTTTCCTATATTAGATTGTAAAAAATTATTTTGTTCTTGTGCAAGATTCTCTTCATTTAAATTATTATTTAAATCAACATTATTTTCTAATTCCATAATTTTTCTCCTTATTTTTTATTTTTAAATATTATTTAATTTATTATTAATATCTATATATTCTTTCTTTAATTTTTCATCTAATAAATTATATTTATTATTTTTATTGATTAATTTATTATATATTTTTCTATAATTTAATTTTCCTATTACATTAAATTCACTAAATATATTTTTTAATAAATTAAAATTAATTGATTCAGAATTATATTTATTAAATATTATTTTTATTTTATTAATTTTAATATTTAATTTATTTATATATATATCTAATAATTTTATTGATTTATTTATTTCCAATAAATTGGTATCTGAAATAAATAGACAAAAATCACATATCTCTATTATATTTTTTATATAATTTGTTTTTTTATTATAATTAGTATCAATTATTATAAGCTCATACATTTCTTTTAAAAAATTTATATTTTCAATTATTTTATTTAAAAATATATTTTCATTATTTTCTTCTATCTTTTCTCTTATTTTTTCTTTTTTTAAAATTAATAAATCTATTTTTTTATTAATTTTAATTATATTAAAATATTCAAAAATATTATTAAAATTATTTTTTGAATATTTATTATTTATTTCATAATTTATTTTTTCTATATAAGTATTTGCATTTTTTGATATGTTTTTAAGACCTAAAATTGTGTTAATAGAATTATTAAAAAAATCTGAACCAATAATTAAAATCTTATTATTTTTATAAGCATTAATTTTAGCTAAATTTATAGATATAATTGTTTTTCCAACTCCTGGAGGTCCTGTTATAGAAAATGTTTTATTTTTTATTTTATTTTGAAATGATTTTTTTGAATTTAATTTAATTTTTTTTGAATTTAATATTTTAATTAAATGATTATCTATTATATTTTTTGCTGTTTTTTTTATTAATAATATTTTTTTATTTTTATTTTTTTCGTTTTTTTCTTGTTTAATTTTATTAACTATATTTTTATTTTCATAATTATTATCTATATTATTATCTATTATTTCTATTATTTTTTGTGTATTAATTTTGTCATTTTTATCTAAATAAATAATTTTATATATATTTTTATAATTTAAATATTTTTCTATTTCTTTTTCATTATTTTCTATAATAATTATTATTTTAATACTTTTATTAATTATATAAATTTGTTTTATTAAATCTTCTATTTTTATTTCACCTTGTAATATATTATTTATTATTATATAATCAACTTCATTTTTTTCTTCTAGAATTTCAATTATTCCTTCTTTATATTGAATATCATTTAAAATAATATTTATATTCTTTTCTTTTTTTAATTCATTATTTATAGATTCATTTCCAATGGCAGTTATTATTTTTTTCATATTTATTCCTTTTTAGTTTTAATTAAATTTAATTTTGTTTTCTATAATTTCTTTTTCAAAATCTGCTGCATATATTTTATTTAATATATGCTCATCTCCTATGAATGTTAAGCACTCTCCTCTTTTCAAAGATTTTATTTCTATTTTTTCTTTTTCAGATAAATTAGTAAACTTTTCTAATATTTTTATATTTTCTTCTTCTAAAGAAAAAAATGTTTTTATACTAGAATTATTTAAAATACTTTTTCCATATACTCCATCTTCTAAGCTGAAAATATCTGATATGTCCTGAGTAACCGCAACTCCACTCCCTCCATACTTTCTAATAGTTTTAAATATTTTATATATAAAACTGGCAACGTCTTTATTAGAAGTAACACCTATTAGTCTCCATATTTCATCTAAATATATTGCTTTTTTTATTTTTCTATCTTTTTTTATTTTATCCCAAAATAATTCAGTAAATAAATACATTCCATATTTTAAATTTTCTTCTCCTAATTCATATACGTCTGCTACAATTAATTTATTATTTAATTCTACATTTGTATAATTATTAAAAAAGTTTAAAGAACCTTTTATAAATGGAATTAATTTTGTTTTAAATATTTTTGTTTTTTCGTCTTTATCTAATATATTATAAAAGTCTTGTAAAATTGGCATGTCTTTACTTTCTTTAAACATTATATTGTTTATTTCATTTTCCAAATCATTTTCTTTATATTTATATAAACTTTTATCATCAAAAGTAATACCTTTTGTAGAATATAATTCTATTAATTTTTCTTCTAAAATTGCTTTTTCCTCTTCATTTATTTTTCCAAATATAAGATTAAAAAAACCTATTAATTTACTAATTTTATTTGCTAAATATCCTTGTTCATCATCTTCAATACTTTCTTTTCTTATATCAAACACATTTATGTATGTATCTGAGCCTGGTCCTATTTTTAAAAGAGTTCCATTTAAATTTTCACACAAATTATTGTATTCTCTTTCAGGATCTATTATGTATTGCTCTATTCCTAGTATTCTATATCTCAAAATTAATAATTTTGTATAAAAAGATTTCCCAGCACCAGAAGTTCCAAAAATGCACATATTCGCATTTTTATATTTTTGTGTATTGTATCTATCCACAAATATCAAAGAATTATTATATATATTTATTCCAATAAATATTCCTGTATCATCAAAAATGGCAGAAGATATAAATGGGTATGTACATACAAGACCACTAGTTAATACATTTCGCTTTGAAACTTCTTTTAGTAATTTATTATTTTCCATTAAAGGTAAACATGCTCTATATGCTTGTTCTTGCCTAAAATACGCTCTTCTTGTATGCAATCCTTTACTTTCTATTATTCCTTCTATTTTATTTAAAATATTTTCTATTTCATTTAAATCTTGAGAATATATACATACATAAATATATAAATAATATAAATCTTCGTTATTTATTTGTAATTCTTTTCTAATGTATTTTGCATCATTATATGTAAAAGCTGCTATATCTATGTCTTGCCTATTCTGATTATTTCCTTTCAAATCCGCACCAACATTACCTATATGATATGTAAGTTCTCTTATTGCTTTATAACTATCTTGTTTTTCATAAAAAATTGAAATATTTATATCTATATTTGTATCTATTAATGTTTTTAAAAGTAATTCATTTTGTTCTCTAAAATAATTTACTATTAATATTGATGAAAAATAATTATTATCTATTTCAATATATTTTGGATTAGATAAATCAATACATGATGGTGCTAAAAAATCATTATCTGAAAATGTCCCTTCTAAAAAATTTAATTTTTCTTTTTTATTTTTTTCTATTTTTCTTTTCAATTTAAAAATATTTTTCATTTTATTTTTCCTCTCTAAAGTTAAAGAATTATTTTTTATTTGTTTTTATAATTAATTTAAATAATTATTTTATTTTTGATTTTTATCCTTAATTTTTATTTGTTTTTATTGTTGATTTTCTCGTTTAAGTAATAATTAATTATTATTTATTATTAGTATAAATTCTTGTATTAAAAAAAGAAAATAATATATGTTTTATTTGTTTTTTATCATTTATATCTGTAGCAATATTTCCGCATCTTGATAATCCATCTTTAATTTTAAAATATTTATTATTTAAATTTTCTGTTGCATTAGTTTGAATATCTATAATTTCATTGTTTTTATTAATATATTCTAAAATTATATAATAATTTTTTGATGACGATTTTTTATTATTATTTAATTCTTTTATTTTTTCTATATATTTTTTTGATATTTCTTGGATGTTTTTTTCTTCTTGAATTAAATGATTATTTATTTGAGAAAAATGATTAGATAAATCTACTTTATTACTTTGTATTAATATTTGAAAATTAAAATCACATGTTTTTAAAAAAATTTTATATGAATTTAAAATAGCTTCTTTTTCTAAATCTGATTTTAAATTAAAATTAATCGGATTTATTTTAATTATTTTTAAATATCTATTATCCTTTGTTTTAATTATTCCATTTTCTAATATTTCTTCTATTTTTAACCATTCCTGGCTAGAATTAATATTGTTTTTTTTATTTATTTTAATTATATATTCCTCCTTTCTCAATTAATTAATAAAAATAAATAATTAAATATATATTTATATATTATATTTCTATTAAAATTAATTTTTTTATTAATATTTTATTTATATTTAATTAAATAAATTATTTTTTGAATATTTAAAGATTAAAATTATTTTGATATTAATTTTTGAAAAAATTATTAAATAATATAATATAAGATAATATGATTAAAATCAATTAATTTTTATTTTCTTTTTTATACCATATTTCTATCAACTTTTCAAGAAAAATCGTAATCCTTTTTTCGACATTTTTTGCACAGTATTTTGTTAATTTTTTATTAATATTCTATTATTATTAATTTATTTTAATTTTTGAAAAAATATATAAAAAATAGGTAAATAATTAATATTTAATTTATTAATTATTTTACCTATTATTTTTACAAATTATTATATGTCTTATATATCTAAATTCTTTACATATTTTGCATTCTCTTCAATGAATTTTCTTCTAGGAGTTATATCATCTCCCATTAATATAGTAAATATTTCATCTGCTTTTATGGCATCTTCTAATTTTACTTTTATTAATATTCTTTTTTCTGGGTTCATTGTTGTTTCCCATAATTGTTCTGGATTCATTTCTCCTAAACCTTTGTATCTTTGTATATTTACTCCATCTCTTCCCATTTCATTTAAATGTTTAGTCATTTCTTCATCAGTATAACAATAGATATCTTCTTTTCCCTTTTTAGACAATTTATATAATGGTGGTTGAGCTAAATATACATTTCCATTCTCAATTAATGGTCTCATATATCTAAAGAAGAATGTTAATAATAATGTTCTAATATGTGCACCATCTACGTCGGCATCTGCCATTATAATTACTTTTCCATATCTTATTTTAGATATGTCAAAATCAGCGCCAATTCCTGCCCCTACAGCTAAGATTACTGGTTGTAACTTATCATTGTTATATATTTTATCTGCTCTTGATTTTTCAACATTAAGCATTTTTCCCCATAGTGGAAGAATTGCTTGAAATCTTCTGTCTCTTCCTTGTTTTGCACTACCACCTGCTGAGTCTCCCTCAACTATATATACTTCACATTCAGATGCTACTTTGCTACTACAATCAGCTAATTTTCCAGGTAATGTTGAGGTTTCTAAAGCACTTTTTCTTCTTACTAATTCTCTTGCTTTTCTTGCTGCTTCTCTTGCACGAGATGCACTAATACATTTTTCAAGTATTGATTTAGCAACAGTAGGATTTTCTTCTAGGAAATTAGATAAGGCTTCATTTACAGCACTACTTACTATTCCACTTACATTACTATTTCCAAGTTTCATTTTAGTTTGTCCCTCAAATTGTGGTTCTTTAACTTTAACAGAAACCACAGCAGTAATACCTTCTCTTATATCTTCGCCTTGTAAATTGCCATCTTTTTCTTTTAATAAATTATGAGATTTTGCATAATCATTAAACGATTTAGTAAGCGCTCTTTTAAAGCCCTCTAAATGAGTTCCACCTTCAACAGTATTTATATTATTAACAAATGTAAGTATATTTTCTGAATATGAAGTTGTATATTGAATTGCAATTTCTATTGGAACTTCACCATCTTTTTCTATATATATAGGATCTTTATGTAATTTTTCTTTATTTTTATTTAAATATTCAACAAATGATTTTAATCCACCTTCAAAATGAAATTCTGCTTTTTTACTTGGTTCTACTCTTAAATCCTCAATATTTATTTTTAAACCTTTAGTTAAAAATGCTATTTCTCTAAACCTTTCTTCTAAAGTTTCATAATCATATTCAAGTGTTTCAAATATAGTGGAATCTGCTAAAAATCTAACTTTTGTTCCTGTTTTTTTAGAATCTCCTATTCTTGTTAAAGGTTCAACCGTTTTTCCTCTATTAAATTTCATTTGAAATATTCCGCCATCTCTTTGAATAGTAACTTCTGTCCACTCAGATAGTGCATTAACTACAGAAGCACCAACACCGTGTAATCCTCCTGAAACTTTATATCCACTGTCTCCACCAAATTTTCCACCGGCATGTAATTTTGTATAAACAGTTTCTGCTGCTGATATTTTTGTTTTAGGGTGTATGTCTACTGGAATTCCTCTTCCATTATCTTCAACGCATATAATATTTCCTTCTTCTATTTTTATATTTATTTCTGTACAATATCCTGCTAATGCTTCATCCACACAGTTGTCTACAATTTCATAAACTAAATGATGAAGTCCTCTTATAGATACACTTCCTATGTACATACCAGGTCTTTTTCTAACAGCTTCCAAACCTTCTAATACTTGAATTTGTTCTGCCCCATATTCGTGCTCATATTTTTCCATTATTTTTCCTCCTAATTGTCTTTCTACATATGTTTTCTATCTGCTAGCTCTTTTAGCAATAGTACTCGAAGAAATATTAGTAATATACCCTAAAATCTTATCATTTTTTTCTAAAATTATCAAAGATTTTTTATTTTCTTCTGATACATCTATTATATTACCACTAATTTTTAAATTTTGTAATACTTCTTCTAATTTTTTCTTTTTTTCTAATGATTCTATATCTAAAATTGATATAATATTTTCTGAATTTATGACTACATCTTTCCCTATATGAACATACATTATACAACTTCTCCTTTTTTTATATTATATAAATTATATTCTAAATTAGGCAAATCTATTTTTTCAGTTCCTGTTAAAATAACTTGAGTATCTTTTATATTATTTAAAAAATTCTTTCTTCTCTCTTCATCTAATTCAGACATAAAATCATCTAATAATAATATTGGATATTCTCCTATTTCTTCATAGACGACATTAAGTTCTGAAAGTTTTAAAGATAAAATTACTGTTCTATTTTGCCCTTGTGAACCATAAATATTTACTTCTTTACCATTAATATATATCATAAAATCATCTCTATGTACACCCTTTGTAGTAAAACCTTTTATTATATCTAATTTTCTTCTTTCTTTTAATAATTTTAAATAACTTTCTTTGTCTTCACAATTTGATATATAATCAATTTTTAATTCTTCTTTATTTTCAGTAATTTCTCCATGAATTTTATTAATTTTCTTTGAGATTTTTTCTATAAATTCATTTCTATAATTAAATATTTTTTCTCCATAATCCGCTAATTTTTCATCCCAGATTTCTAACATTTCTTCTGGTTTATTTTCTTCTTTTATTTGTCTTAAATAATTATTTCTTTGTTCAATAGTTTTTAAATACATATTTAAGTTGTATACATAGTTTGGTCTTAGTTGTCCTATCATCATATCTAAAAATCTTCTTCTATTTGCGGGACCATCTTTTAATATATTTATATCGTCTGGAGTAAATATAACAATATTTATATTTCCCAAAAGTTCACTAAGTTTTTTAATCTTTATACCATTTAAATATATTTGCTTTCTATCCCCTATTTCTATCTTAATTTTTCCGTCTCTATCTTTTTTTTGATAATATATTTCAACTATTGAATTACTTTCATTAAATTTTATCATTTCTTTTTCTTTAGACGTTCTAAAAGATTTTCCGAAACTACATAAAAATATGGATTCCAAGATATTAGTTTTTCCTTGTGCATTATTTCCATATATAATGTTTATATTTTTATTTAAATTTAAATCTAATTGTTCATAATTTCTAAAATTTTGAAGTTTAATTTTCTCTATGTACATTAGGATTCCTTTTCTTTCTTTTTTATCATTGCATTTATTATTATTTCTGTAATTAATAAAAATACAATAACACATGTAATAATACTTATTATAATATTTGTATAATTTAAAACACTTTGTGCAATCATATCAGGTTTTCCAAAATTTAAACTCCAAGGAATAATACAAGCCATAATTATTATAGATATTAAAATTAAAATATAAAAAAATATAAAGATTCTTTTTTCCTTAATACTTTTAGATTTTTTCTTTATATAATACAATCTTAATAGAAAAACAGACACGATTACAATACAAATAATTAATAATATTAAATTATATCTTGGTACATAATATTTCATAACACTTGGAGTTAAATTAAATTCCATATTTATTAACACTTCCTTTTGTTTTTACCACAAGTTATTAACATTTTTGTGGATAACTTGTTGGTATTTTCATCATTATTTTTAATAATTCATTCTACGTTGGAAAAAGAATTGATTTTTGGCTAGGCGTACTTTATTAAAAATTTATGAGTCGTACTTTGTGTACGCCCACTTAAATTTTTAATGAAGTGCAAACATTTATTATTCCAACACTTTTTTAATTTTAAAATAATTGATGGTTTGACTAGGCAAACGAGCAAGAAAACCGGAAGCGTACTTGGTGTACGCTGAGGATTTTCGCATGCGAAGTTTAACAACGTCAAAGCGCAATTATTTTAAAAGGATTCTATTCTTTCATTCTAATTGGAAGAACCATATAAATATAATCTCCACCCTCTTCTACAGGTCTTATTATACATGGTGATATGCTTGTACCAAAATCAATAAATACTTCTTGATCATCTATATTTCTTAATGCATCTAGAAAATATTTAGGATTAAATCCTGCTTCTAAATTTTTTCCTTCTGTTGTAACATACATTTCTTCTTTTGCATCACCTGTTTGATTTGTACAAGAAATTGTTACTTTTCCTATATCTACATTTACTTTTACAGGATATTTTTTCTCTTTTTCTATACTAGATGATGAAATAAGGCTAATTCTTTCAAAACAATTTTGTATTGTATTTTTGTCCACGCGTATTCTTGTTTCCCAATTTTCTGGAATTACACTTGAATAATTCAAAAATTCTCCATCTAATAATCTAGTAACTATTTTACAATTTTCCATTTCAAATAATGCTTGATTTTTAGCAACTCCTATTTTTATAGGTTCATAAGAATCTATCATTATCTTATTTATTTCATTTAAAGTTCTTCCAGGAATTACTGCTGAAAAATCATTTATCTTATTTTGTAAGAATTTACTTTTCCAAGCTAATCTAAAACCATCCACTGCAACTACATTTAATTTATTATTTTTTATTTCAAATAAACAACCTGTAAATATTGGTCTATTTTCTTCAGTACTTACTGCAAATATTGTTTTTCTAATCATATCTTTTAATGAATTTTGTTCCATTTCGATAGAATTTTCTATATTTATTTGTGGAAGTTCTGGAAATTCGTCTGGATTCATTGTTGCAAGTTTATATAAAGAACCTTCACATTCTATAACTAATAAATTTTTTTCATCTAAAGTAATTTTTATTTCAGAATCTGGTAATCTTCTAATAATTTCACTAAACATTATTGCATTAACTACTGTTGCACCTTGCTCTTTTACTTCACATTTAATTATATATTCTATACCAATTTCTAAATCATATGTTGTAAATTTAACTTCATTATCATTTGTTTGAATTAATATTCCTTCCAGTATAGGCATTGTTGTTTTTGTAGCTACCGCTTTTGTTACGGAATTAAGTGCTTTAAGGATATTATCCTTTTCACAAATAAGTTTCATTTTGCTCTCTCTCCTTTATAATATAATATAATATTTTTAGTAGTAGTAGTAGTAGGTTATGTGGATAATGTGGAAAACTATGTGGAAACCTTATCTCCCTAATGAATTTTATGTTGATAATTTAGTGGATAATTAAAAAAGTTATCTACAAAAATTTTTTTCTTATGTGTAAAACTAAAATATCAACAGGTTATTAACATACTTTTCACATTATTATGTGGATAGTCTTTCTGGCTGTTCCGTAAGTAAAGATTGATTGTTTTTATATCAAACATTTATTTTTCAAACGTATTTTTTATAAATTGCATTTAAGTCTTCTATTTGCAATTATTTGTCATTAAGCAATATGTTTTTCACACTTTCCACAATTCTTTTTGTACTTACATTATTTTGTATTTCTTTTTCTATTTTTGTGCATGCGTGTATTACAGTTGTGTGATCTCTTTTACCAAATCCATCCCCTATCTTAGTTAAAGGTAATTGTGCAACATTTCTACATAAATACATTGCTATTTGCCTTGGAAAAGTTACGTCATTTGATCTTTTCACACCTTTTAATTCCTCTACTGTCACATTAAAATATTTTGACACTGTTTCTTGTATTAACTCTAATGATAATACTTTATCCTTTTTAGTAATAACATCATTAATTGATTTTTCTGCCATTTCCATAGTGATTGGAGTATTAGTTAATGATGCATTAGCAATTAGTTTATTTAGAATTCCTTCTAGTTCTCTTATGTTTGAATCTATTTTTGTTGCTATATCACTTAGAATTTCGTCATCAATTATTATATTATCTAATTGAGCCTTTTTTCTAAGTATTGCTAAACGAGTTTCATAATCTGGATTTGAAATATCTGCAATTAATCCCCATTCAAATCTAGATTTTAATCTATCTTCTATTAAATTTATATCTTTTGGAGGTTTATCACTTGAAATTATTATTTGTTTTCTATTCTCATGTAATGTGTTGAAAGTGTGGAAAAACTCCTCTTGAATTCTTTCTTTTCCTGCTATAAATTGAATATCATCTATTAAAAGTACGTCTATATTTCTATATTTATTTCTAAACATTTCACCTTTACCATCTTTTATAGCGTTAATTAACTGATTGGTAAAAGTCTCAGAAGTAACATATAGAATTTTTGCACTTCTGTTATTTAATAATATTTCATTTGCTATAGCTTGCATTAAATGTGTTTTTCCAAGTCCAACACCACCATAAATAAAAAGTGGATTATAAGCTGTCGCTGGTGCTTCTGCTACTGCTAAAGCTGCCGCGTGTGCAAATCTATTATTGTTTCCAACAACAAAGCTTTCAAAAGTATATTTTGGATTTAATGTAGAATTTGGATAATTATTAACTGTATTTGATAATTGTTTAGCGACCTGCAATTCTTCTTCTGAAACATCATCTTTTAAAATTACAGTAATTTCACAATTTCTATTAGTTATATAATTAAATGTGTTTTTAAATAAATCATGATATCTTGAAAGTATTGATTCTTTTTGAAATGCGTTATTTGCTATTAAAACTATGTTATTGTTTTCAGCGCTTTCAATATCTAAATCTCTTATCCAAGTCTCATAGGCAATCTTTGTAACTTCGTTCTTTAAAAGTTCTTTTGCTTTTGTTAAAAGTTCATTTAATTCTTCTCTTTGCATTGCTTTTCAGTCCTTCCAAAATATTATGAGTAAATTTATATATAAAGTGTATAAAAAAGTTATACACATAATTATCCACAATATTGTTATATAATATCAAATAATTTATAAAATAGTCAATATAAAAAAATATTTATTTAAAAAATGTGGATTTTATATTGACTTGACGGGAATTTTAGGATATAATAATAAAGCTTATTATTAGTAAAAATCCGGAGACGGTTATATATATTCAAGTAGGAGGTGCAAAATGAAAAGAACATATCAACCAAAAAAAAGACAAGAACAAAAAGAACATGGATTCATGAAAAGAATGAAAACTAAATCAGGAAGAAATGTATTAAAAGCTAGACGTGCAAAAGGAAGAAAAAAACTAAGTGCATAAAATATTAGGTCACTTAAAAGTGATCTTTTTTGAAATATGAGTGATTTTAATGAGAAAAATAAGAACTTTAAAAAAGAATTATGAATTTAAAAATGTATTATCAAGAGGAAGATTTTATTTAGGAAAGCAAATACATATATATGTTTTAAAAAATAATAAAAATATTAATGTAATTGGTATAGCCGTAAGCATTAAAGAATGTGGTGCTGTCAAAAGAAATAGAATAAAAAGGTTAATTAGAGAAAATTATAGATTAATAAAAAATGAATTAAAACAAGGATATGATATTGTTTTTTTATGGAATAAAAAAGAAAGGGCAGATGAAGCTAATTACTATATTATAAAAAATGATATGATAAATTCACTAAAAAAATCTAAATTATTAGATTAAGCTTCATTATATAAGATATTATGAAAAAAATATTACTTTTCTTATTAAAATTATATAAAAAATTTATTTCACCAATTTTTAAAGAAATTGGTATAGAATGTAAATATTATCCTACTTGTTCTGAGTATATGAAGCAAGCTATTGAAAAATATGGTGCTTTAAAAGGAACTTTTTTAGGAATAAAAAGGATTTTTAGATGTAATCCATTTTCAAAAGGTGGATATGATCCATTAAGATAATTTGGAGGAAATATGGGCGCAATTTCAAGTTTATTTGGATATTTATTAAATGCTTTATATACAGTATTTAATAATTATGGTATTGCTATAATTGTATTTTCAATAATATTAAGAATTATATTAATACCAATTACCATAAAACAGCAAAAATCATTAAAAAAATCAGCAAAACTTCAAGAGGAAATGAAAGAAATACAAAGAAAATATAAGAATAATCCAGAAAAGCTTAATCAAGAGACTATTGACTTATATAAGAGAGAAAAATTAAGTCCCTTTGCGGGTTGCTTTAGTTCTATAATACAGATTGTAATAATTCTTTCAGTATTTTGGCTTGTAAGTCAACCTTTAACATATATGAAAAAGATAGATACTAATGTAATTAATGATTATAAAACTCAACTACAAGAGAGTGGAGAACAATCAACATATACAGAAATAGCAATAATTAATAAATTTGGTCCACAAGATGCAAGAGTAAATTTAAATATGGATTTTCTTGGATTAGATTTAAGTAAAGTACCAAGTAGTAATTTAAATGATTGGACAGTATATATTATTCCACTTTTATATGTAATTTCATCTGTATTATCTATTAAAATAAATAATAACATGACTAAAAAGAAGAAAGATGAAAGAAAAGCTATTACTGACGGTACAAACCAAGAAGTTCAAAACGAACCAAATGAAATGGAAGCAATGGAGGCAATGAATAAAAACATGATGTATATGTTACCATTGATGTCTGTATTTATTGCATTTATAGCGCCTTTAGGATTAGCATTATATTGGTTTATAAGTAATATTTTAGTTATTATAGAAAAATTAATTATAGATGCTTTTATGAAACGCAAGGAGGAAAATCAAAATGCCTAAATCTATTATAGCAGAGGGAAAAACAACAACAGAAGCAATTTCTAATGGTTTAAAAATGTTGAATACTTCAAAAGATAATGTTAATATAAGAATATTAGAAGAACATGATAAAAGAAGCTTCTTTAGTATATTAGCACCAAGAGTAGTGAAAATAGAAATGTCTCTAAAAGAAAATAGAGAAAATGAAGAAGAAAACAGAAAACATATAGAAAAAGAAGTTAAAATAAATGAGAATGAATTAAATTTATCAAAAGAAAAAATAGATAAATTTTTAGATGAGTTTGTTAAAGAATTTGATGACTTAAGTTATGATACTAATGTAGATTTAGAAAATGGATTTTTAAAAGTTAACATAGATGGAAATGATTCAAAAATGTTAATAGGATATAGGGGAGAAGTACTAAATGCTCTTCAAGTAATATTAAATTCTGTTTCAAATAGAGCATCAAAGGAAAAAACTAGAATTATATTAAATATCAGTAATTATAGAGAAAAAAGAGAAAAATCATTAGAAGAGTTAGCAGATAAAATCTCAAAAACAGTTATTAGAACAGGAAAATCAATTACACTAGAGCCAATGATGGCTTATGAAAGAAAGATAATACATAATAGATTACAATCTAGTAATAAAGTAAAAACTTATAGTATAGGGGAAGAACCATACAGAAAAGTTGTAATTTCAAAAAAATAATATAAAATCCGAAGTCAAAGTGAAGATTTTAGTTACATATAGATAATTTAAATTTTATTTATATATACTATAAATTTACTTTGACTTTTATTTGTATAAAAATATTAAGTATCATTAAATTAAATTTATAAATTGAAAGGAGAAAAAATGAATAATACCATAGCAGCAATATCTACAGCTTCAGGCACGGGAGGAATTGGAATTATACGTATGAGCGGCGATAAGTGTTTTGAAGTATTGAAGAAAATATTTGTACCTAAAAATAAAAATGTAGATATAGATAAAGTAGAAGGATATACCATAAAATATGGATATATAATAGACTCAAACACAAAAGAAAAAATAGATGAAGTATTAGTATCTTTTTTTAGATCACCTAAAAGTTATACAACGGAGAATATGTGTGAAATAAATTCTCATGGTGGAATTATTATAGAGAAGAAAATATTAGAACAATGTTTAAATAATGGTGCGGATTTAGCTGAGCCAGGAGAATTTACTAAAAGAGCGTTTCTAAATGGAAGAATTGACTTATCTCAAGCTGAATCAGTTATAGATATCATAAATGCTAAAACAGATAAAGAGGCAGAAGCTTCATTTGAACAATTACAAGGAAATCTATCAAGAGAAATAGAGAAAATAAGAGGTAATTTATTAGATATTATGTCAGATATAGAGGCTTCTATTGATTATCCAGAATATGATATTGAAGAAACTACAGAAGAAAAAGCTATAAATTTTTTTAAAAAAGAAAAAGAAAGGCTAGAATCATTAGAAAAAAGTTTTGAAAGTGGAAGATTATTAAAAGAAGGTATAAAAACCATTATAATAGGAAAGCCAAACGCAGGAAAATCTTCTTTATTAAATGTAATATTACGAGAGGAAAGAGCAATCGTAAGTGATTATGCAGGAACAACAAGAGATACCATAGAAGAATTTATTAATATAAATGGAATACCATTAAAGCTAGTAGATACAGCAGGAATAAGAGATACAGAAGATTTTGTAGAGAAAATAGGAGTAGAAAAGGCAATAAAACTTGCACAAGATTCAGATTTAATAATCGCAATTTTTGATAGTTCTAAAAAATTAGAAGAAGAAGATTTTAAAGTGCTTGAATTAATAAAAAACAGAAAAAGTATAATATTATTAAATAAATGCGATTTAAGCCAAAAAAACAACGAAACAATAAATTATATATCTAGTTTAAATAAAACGGTTATAAAGGCTTCTATGAAGACAGAAGAGGGGATTAAAGAATTATATGACGAAATTTCAAATTTATTTAACAAAAAAGAAATAGAAGTAAATGATGGAATTATAATTACAAATATTAGACATAAAAATTTGATACATAAAGCAGTAGATAACACTACAAAAGCAATAGAAAGCATACAGGATAAAATGCCAATAGATATTACAGCAGTATGTATTAAAGAAATATTAGAAAACTTAGGAGAGATTACCGGAAACAATGTTTCAGAAGATATAATAAATAAAATTTTTTCAAAGTTTTGTTTAGGAAAATAAAGGAAAAACGTCTTTTTGACAAAACAGGAAGTATATTACGAGAAAAAACGACACAAGTACACCTTTACCAATCAGTAAAATCAACACTTGCAGAAAAAATGACAAATTTCGACAAAATCATTCGACTGTCAATAAGACAATAAAACAAACAAATAAATAAAACACTGATTATATAAAGAAAAAATAAAAATAATAAAAATGAAAAAGTAAATAATATTGTTTGTTAAGAATATGTCAAGTTTCATATTATTAAAATTTGGAAAGAAAAGGAGTAAAAAAATGGAATATAACGCTGGAAAGTATGATATAGCTGTGATTGGGGCAGGACATGCTGGTTGCGAAGCAGGACTTGCAGCAGCACGTTTAGGATTAAAAACCTTAGTGTTCTCTATAAGCCTTGAGGCTGTAGCAAATATGCCATGCAATCCACATATTGGAGGTAGCTCAAAAGGACATCTTGTGAAGGAATTAGATGCCTTAGGTGGAGAGATGGGAAAAAATATAGATAAAACATATACACAAATAAGAATGCTAAATACTTCAAAAGGACCTGCTGTTTATTCATTAAGAGCACAGGCAGACAGAAAGAAATACCAGTCAGAAATGAAGCATACGTTAGAAAAACAGAGCAATTTGTATCTAAAGCAGGCAGAAATAGTCGATATTGGCGTAAAAGATAATAAAATTAGCTATGTAAAGACGAATATCGGTGCTATTTATTATGTAGATAGTGTAATTTTAGCGACAGGAACATATTTAAAAGGCAAAATATTTATAGGGGAGACCTCTTTTGAAAGTGGACCAGATGGAGTATTTCCTGCAAATAAATTATCTGATATATTGAAAAATTTAGGAATAAACTTGGTAAGATTTAAAACAGGAACACCAGCAAGAATAAATAAAAATAGTATAGATTTTTCAAAGATGGAGATACAAGAAGGAGATAGTAATCCTCAGGCATTTTCTTTTGAGGATAAATTAAAAGATGAAGTAGAACAATTACCTTGTTATCTAACATATACAAATAAAAAAACACATGATATTATAAGAGCAAACTTACATAGATCTCCTCTATATGCTGGCGCAATAGAAGGAACAGGTCCAAGATATTGCCCTTCAATAGAAGATAAGGTGGTTAGATTTGCTGATAAAGAAAGACATCAGATATTTGTAGAACCAATAGGAAGAGACACAGATGAAATGTATATACAGGGTATGAGTTCATCTCTTCCAGAAGACGTTCAAATAGCTATGTATAGAACTATTCCAGGGCTTGAACATGCGGAATTTACAAGACCTGCATACGCAATAGAGTATGATTGTATAGAACCATCTGAATTAAAACTTTCATTAGAGCATAAGAAAATAGAAGGAATGTTCTTTGCAGGACAAATAAATGGAACTTCTGGATATGAAGAAGCTGCTGTACAAGGACTAATGGCAGGAATAAATGCAGCAAGGAAATTACAAAATAAAAATCCTATCATATTAGATAGATCACAAGCATATATAGGGGTATTAATTGATGATATTGTAACAAAAGGAACGAATGAACCATATAGAATGATGACTTCTAGAGCAGAATACAGGCTACTTTTAAGGCAGGACAATGCAGATTTAAGATTAACAGAAATAGGACATAATATTGGATTAATTTCTGAAGAAAGATATAGAAAATTTCTAGAAAAGAAAGAAAAGATAAGCAAAGAAATAGAAAGAATAAGAGCTACTGTAATAAAGCCAACAGAAGAGGTTAATGAATTTTTAGAAAGAAATAATACTTCTAAAATAACAAATGGAGTAAAATTAGCAGATTTATTAAAAAGAAGTGAACTTACATACAAAAAGTTAGCTGAAATTGATAAAAATAGACCAATTTTACCAGAAGAAGTTCAAGAAGAAGCAGAAATTCAAATAAAGTATGAAGGATATATAAAGTTACAGGAAGAACAGGTGGAAAAATTTAAAAAATTAGAAGAAAAGATACTTTCAGCAAATATTGAATATAGTAAAATAAAAGGATTACGCTTAGAAGCAAGACAAAAATTAGATAAAATAAAACCAAATTCCGTAGGACAAGCTTCAAGGATATCAGGGGTTTCACCTGCTGATATATCAGTACTTTTAATATATCTAGAACAGATGAAAGGATAGAATATGGAATATAAAGAATTTGAAAAAGAAATATTAGAAAATAGTAAAGAAATAAACGTTGTAATTACAGAAGACGAAATAAAAAGTTTATACCAATATATGAAATTAATGTTAGAATGGAATAAAAATATAAATTTAACTGCAATAACAGATGAAAAAGAGGTAATTCTTAAACATTTTATAGACAGTATTAGCATTAACAAGTACATAAAAGAAGCAAACAAAATAATGGATATCGGCACAGGTGCTGGATTTCCAGGAATCCCTTTAAAAATATTAAATAAAGATATAGAATTTATATTAGTAGACTCTTTAAATAAAAGAATTAACTTCTTAGAAGAAGTTAAAAAAGAACTTTATTTAAATAAATTAGAACTTTTACATGCCAGAGCAGAAGAGTTAGCAAAAAATAAAAAATATAGAGAGAACGTGGATATTGTTGTTTCAAGAGCTGTTGCAAGATTAAGAGTTTTAGCAGAATATATGCTTCCATTTGTGCAGGAAAATGGCTTATGTATATGTATGAAAGGACCTAATATAGAAGAAGAATTAGAAGAATCTAAAAAAGCGTTAGATATTCTAGGCGGAAAAATTGAAAATATTGAACATATAATTCTACCAGGAAACTTAGAGAGAAATATTGTGTTAATAAGAAAGATAAAAAGAACGCCAGGAAAGTATCCTAGAAAAGCTGGAATTCCAGTAAAACAGCCTCTTTAGAATATATATGAGAAAGAAATTTTAAATATAAATTTCTTTCTTTTTTTATGAAAAAATATAAAATATTTATAGAAAATTTATTGACATATTATTAATTATTATATATTATTAATATGTTAATTTTTTTAGGAGGCTATGATATGGGGAAAATTATTTCAATCGCAAATCAAAAGGGAGGAGTAGGAAAGACTACAACCGCAATCAATTTAAGCACTATTATTGCAAAAAAAGGCAAAAAAGTTTTAATGATTGACGCAGATCCTCAAGGAAATGCTTCTAGTGGAGTCGGAATAGATAGAGATAATATAGAATTATCTGTTTATGATATTCTAATTAATGAAGTAGAAGTTGAAGAAGTTGTCAAAAAGACAAATATTAAAAATCTAAATATATGTCCTTCTAATATAAACCTTGCAGGGGCTGAGGTTGAATTAGTTTCTGTAATGTCGAGAGAACAAAGATTAAAAGAAAAATTAGATAAAGTTAAAGGAGACTATGACTTTATTATAATAGATTGTCCTCCATCATTAGGATTAATTACATTAAATGCTTTTACTGCTTCAGATAGTGTTTTAATACCGGTACAATGCGAATATTACGCTTTGGAAGGCCTAGGACAATTGCTTAATACAATAAATTTGGTAAAGAAACATCTTAATAAGAATATAGAAATTGAAGGTGCCCTTCTTACTATGTATGATATAAGAACTAATTTATCTAATCAAGTAGTTAAAGAGGTAAAGAAATATTTTAATGATAAAGTCTATAAAAACGTTATTCCAAGAAATGTTAAACTAAGCGAAGCACCAAGTTATGGAATGCCAATTAGTGTATATGACCCAAGATCAAAAGGGGCAAAAAGTTATGAAAAATTTGTAAAAGAATTTCTTAAGAAAAATGAGACTGATTCACGCGGCAAACATTCGTTATAAAATTCATTATAAATATAAGTATTTAGGAGGTAGGAAATGAAAAAAACAGGGCTAGGAAAAGGATTAGATGCATTATTTGCAGACAACTTATTAGTAAACGATGAAGAAAATTTAGAAAATTCTACAGAGAAAATCCATAAAATAAAAGTTATAGAGATTGAGCCAAATAGAGAACAACCTAGAAAAAATTTTGATGAAGAAGCATTAGAAGAGCTTGCAAACTCTATAAAGACTTATGGAGTATTACAACCTATTATAGTTAATAAAAAAAGTGATTATTATGAAATAGTAGCAGGAGAGAGACGTTGGAGAGCTGCTAAAAAGGCAGGTTTATCTGAAATGCCTTGCATTATAAAGGATGATATAACAGATAGATCAAATAAAGAAATAGCTTTAATAGAGAATTTACAAAGAGTAGATTTAAATCCAATAGATAAAGCAAAAGGACTAAAGGAATTAATTGATGATTATGGAATGACACAAAAAGAGCTTGCAGATTCTATAGGAATTAGTAGAAGCAATATAGCAAATTCTATAAGAATTTTAAATCTAGACCCAAGAGTAATAGAACTTGCACAAGAAGGAAAGCTTACAGAAGGACATTGTAGAAATTTAGTAGTAATTGAAGACCCAGAAAGACAGTATAAAGCAGCATTAAATATAATAGAAAGAGGAGAATCTGTAAGAGATATAGAAAGAAAAATAAAAAATTCAAAAACAATAGATAAAAAAGACCCAAGAATAGAAGCAATATATAGAGATATAGAAGATTCTTTCCAAGGTTTCTTTGGTACAAAGGTAAAACTAGATGCGAACAAAAAATCGGGAAAAATAATTATTCAATACTCTTCATACGATGATTTAGAGAGAATTTTAGGACTTATAAAATAATTTTAATATTAGAGAGGATAGAAATAGTGGATATATTTTTTAGTTTTTTAAGATCAGATATTTTTCTTTTAATTTTATTTATAATAGTTATAATACTATCTGTATTATATATTGCAAGTGTAATTAATTTGAAAAAATTAAGAACAAGTTATTTAAAATTTATGAGTAAACTAGGAAATGGAAGTAATGTAGAAGAGCTATTAAAAGAATATATTAAAAAAGTAGAAACAGTAGAAGCAAAAAATGAAGAAATAATATCATATTGTAAAGTAATTGATGAAAACATAAAAAGGTGTACACAGAAAATAGGTATTGTAAGATATAATGCTTTTAAGGACGTAGGAAGCGATCTAAGCTTTACATTAGCTATTTTAGATGATTATAACAATGGAGTAGTATTAAATGGAATATATGCTAGGGACAGTTCTAATATATATGCAAAACCTATAGAAAGCGGACAGTCAAAATATATACTATCAGAAGAAGAAAAAGAGGCAGTTAATAAAGCAATAAATAATATAAAATAAAATATACAGTATTTATTATTTAATAGTAAAAAGAAATAAGTATTTAATTTATTTAAATACTTATTTCTTTTTACTAATTATTAATAATATTTATAAAAATAAAATAGAAACAATTAAAATTAATTTTAAGCCTATTTATATTATTAAATATAAAGTTATATAAAAATAAAATTTAAAAGCCTTAAAATAAAAAATAAAGCCAGAAAATAAACACAAGATAATGAAAATAATAAATAAATATTATTTTTAACAATAATTAATTTATTAAAAATAAAATAGAATAAAAATAAATATTAATAATAAATAAAGTAAAAATATTAATATTTAATTATTAGAAAATAAATAAATAAAATAAAATAAAAAATAAAAATAATTTAAATAAAATATTAATAAAAAAAAATTAATATAAAAATAATAAAAAAATAATTATTAAAAATTAATTAAAAAAATATTAAATAAAAAATATAAATAATTATAATTATTTTATAATTAAATAAAAAAATTAAAAAATAATAAAATAATAAATAAATATTATTAAAAAAATAAATTATAAAAATAATAATAAAATAAATATAATTATTTATTAATAACTACTAAGGCAGGCAGATAGAAAAGAATAAAAATTGCCAAAAAGTAAAAATAAAAAAGAGGGAGAATGAATGGAAATAATAAACAATATAGTTATAAAAATTAAAAATAATTATAAGTAAACTTATGAAAACAAAAATAAATAATTAGATAAACGATAAGAAAATAAGAAATTGATATCGGATTAAAAGAAAAATAGAAATTGAGAAAAGCAACATTAAGTAATTTAAGACAGTAGACATAAAACATGATGGCATAATATAGAGAATGTAGATAGTATGGAAAGAAATGTGAGAATCTATCTAGACGGGACAGAAAAAGAAAAAAGTTTACTAAAAGACAATATGGACAATAAATTTAAATAATAAAAGAAGCACCAAAATATTACAAAAATAAAATCTAAAAATGTGATAAAAATGATAAAAAAATAAATAAATAAAAAATAGAAAAAATAATAAATGGAAATAAAAATAAATATTAAATAATTATTAAAAAATAATTAAAATAAATAATAAAAATATATAATAAGAATCAATAAAAAATTTTATTAAAAAAATATTTAATAAAAAAATATAAAAATAAATAATAAATAAAAAAATAAATAATTATTTTAAAATAAAAATAAAAAAATAAAATTAAAAAGAAAATAAAATAAAATAAAAAAGAAGTAAAAATGTAAAAAAGATAAAAAATAAAAAAAAATAAAAAAATTAATAAGAACTAAAAATAAAATTAAATAATATAATCATGATTTAGTTATGATTAGAAACTAAAAAAATTTTAAGCTAAGAGCCAAAGAAAGAGAGTAAAAACTGAGAAGTTGTTAATGACTCTCGAATTGTCAAAAAGGAGAGCAAAAATAATAAATACTAAAAACAAATGAATAATAGCAATAGAAATGTATAGAAAAAATAAATATATGTAAACTAATATTTAAAATAAAATATTAAGAAAATGAGACATAATAAAGAGAAAAATATAACGGAATAGTAAAAAAACAAAAAAATATAAAAAAGAAAGAAAAAGTAGACATAAAGTAAAGAAAAGATATAACATAGACAAATGATAAAAGTAAAAGAAAGTAAATAGATTTGTTGAAAAAAACCAAGCAAACAGCAAATCAACAAAAAGACAAACAATGGATTAAAGGAAGGCAATAAAAAATTGAATAAAAAATTGAATAGAAAGAAGAACTAGATATATAAAAAATTTAAAAGTTTTGATAAGAAAAGATACAATATAAGTAATAAATATAAAAAAGAAATAAATTATAAAAAAATAAAAATTAAATCAGAAAAAATAAAAAATAATTAAAAATAAAAAAATAAAAAATAATTAAAAATAAATAAATAAAAAAGATAATTAAAATTAATAAATAAATTTTATTAAAAAATATTTAATAAAATAAAGTGAATATAAAATAAAAATTAATTAAAATAAATATTAAATAAAAAAATAAAAGAAATAAAAATTATTTTATAATAAAATAAGAAAATAAAATAACAGAATAAGTAAAAGTAAAAAATAATCTAAAAGACAAAAGCAGTAATAATTAAAGAGATAAAAAAATTGTCAAAAAGAATAATAGTAAATATATATAAAGAAGTAAATAAAATTAAGAAGCAAAAATGTTAATAATGAAATAAACAAAAGTAAACTGAAATGAGGAATAAAATATAAAGAAATGAAAAGAAAAAAGTAAAAAATAATTAATAAAAAGTAACGGAATATTGAATAAGAAAGAAATAATAAGAAAGAATGAAAATAAAGAAACAGAGTAAACATAATATGAATAATAAATTATTATAAAATATATGATAATAAAAAGGAAAGCATTATCTTAAAATCTTTTGAAAATTGACTCACAAAATCAAATAAAAAGACAAATATATACAGTAATTAAATTATTATTGATTTATAGTAAAAAAATAGAAAAAATAATAAATAAAATAAATAAAAATTAAATTAATTTATTATAATATATTAATTAAAAAATATAATTAAAAATTATTTTATAAATTAAATAAAGAAAATATATTAAAATAATTTTTTCTTTTTTAATTCTTCCAATAAAATATCCTTAATTCTAATATATAAAATTTCCTAAAATTACTATTGACAATTAAAGGCTAAATATGTTAATATATATACTGTTACCGCAATTGGTAACAGTAACACGGAGAGGTGGTCGAGTTGGTTTATGGCACCAGTCTTGAAAATTGGCGTAGGTTTGTAGCCTACCGTGGGTTC
>CALXVB010000004.1 GCA_944391855.1 uncultured Clostridia bacterium
CAATTAGAAATGTATAATTGTTATCTTATTTGTGATAAAGATGATGTAAACACTAGCACAGCAAATGGAAGATTTTTTGTAAGAATGCTAACCGTTTTATCACAATTAGAACTTGAAATTGTAAGTGAAAGAACAAAGTTTGGTTTAAATGGTGCAATTAAGTCAGGGCATTTACCGGGAATTGTTCCATTAGGTTATAAAAAAGATAGTAATAAAAAAACAATAATAGATGAAACTACAAAAGATATAGTTATTAGAATATTTAATATGTATTTAGAAGGTAAAAGCTATCAACAAATTAGTAATACTTTAAATGATGAAAACGTTTTATATCCAAAACATTGGAGAGATACTACTATTATGAAAATAATAGATAATAAAGTATATATGGGTGATTATGAAAAAGGAAAATCAAATAATAAAGATACAACAGTTTTTATGAATGTGGTAGAGCCAATAATTAGTCGTGTTATGTGGGAAGAGGCACAACATCAAAAAGAAAAAAATCAAAGAAGTTATGCAAGAGATAGAGTTTATATATTTTTTCAAAAATTGAAATGTCCAAAATGTAATAGAATAATGAAATGCAAAGGTTCTGGAGGAACAAAGAAAAAATATATGTACTATAATTGTGAGCATTGTAAAATCTATTATAGAGAGGATAAAATCGAAGAATGTTTACAAAGATTTATACTTGAGCTAGTTGAGTACGATATGTCAGTCAAGAAATATTTTTTACCGATACTAGCTGATAAAAAAGAAACCAAAACAGATAAATTAGAACAAGAAATTGATACTTTACAAAAACAAAAAGAAAGAATAAAAAAGGCATATTTAAGTGGTATAGTTGAAATGGAAGATTTTTCAGAAGATTATAAAATAATTGAAGAAAAAATTAATATTTTAGAAACAAAGAAATGTGAAATGTTAAATATAAATCATCTCTCATTTACACCACAACAATTAATGGCTGATAGAGATATAGAAAGAGAAAAATTAATAAGAAATAACCAATTAAATGATATTTTAAAACAAGAATGGAATAATAAATCAAAAGAAGAAAAGCAAGAATTTATTTCAAAATTTATTGAGTCAATGACATTATTAAAAAATAAAGAACGGAGAACTTTATATTGATAAAATAAATTTTAGAAGTAGTTATATTGAACAATTAACAAAATTTTTCAAATTAGGAATTGCAGATATTTATTTACCAATTGAAGTAAATGAAGAAGAAAAAGAGATTAGGACAAGTGTTAATATAAATCAAGAACAATTAGATGATTATATACAAAGATTAAATAAAGAATTTGAAATAGAATTTTATGAATTATTTTCAAAAAATAAAAATGAAAATTTTGTATATTTTGATAATAGAAACATATAATATTAGTGTCAATTTAGTTTGACAAGTTAAATATTATATGTTAAAATATATTTAACTTAACCCTCTACTACTTTTGTAGTAAGACGGGATCCTAAATGATTTTGGAGAGTTCTAGCAACTCTCCTTTTTAGTACTATAATCATTTCGTAAAGTATTTGATAATTTGTTTGTCAATCAAATCAAGTGATTCACTAGACATTTTTACATTTCTTCGCACAGTATCCTTGAAAATTCTTTGTTTGCTAATTGTTGTTATTTGATTAATTAAAGCAATACTATCTTTTTTCATCTTACTAATTTCTTTTTCCATTTTTTCAATATACTTTTGTTCTTTTTCTATTATATTTTGAATGCTAATAGGAATATCTTCTATCTTTTCTAATTCATCTAGTATTTGTTGCAATTTGCTTTTCTCTTTTTCAATTTTTCTTTGGAATATATTGTAAAGTTCTTTCCCAAGATTTACAGAAGAAGAATCATATTTTTTATTATCTTTTCTAGATGTTAATGGAATAACATTTAAAGCACCATTTCTAGTATTATCATATTTATTTAGTACAATACAATAATGTAATCCTCCTAATTCATTTCCAATATTAAAACCCAAGTTTACTTTTATTACATCGCCACGAGAGTACATACCAGATTTTGCAATATTGAAAGTTCTTTCTTCATCGTGATATTCGGAAAAGTCATGTATCCAATATGCTAATAGATCACTTTTTTTGTATTCATTTAATTCTATATGTTTAAGAAAGGATAAATCTAATCTAGTTAAGGAATTGTCTTTGTGAATGATTGCATTATTCTTTAATTTAATTTCATTTTCGTCCATAATATTTGTTCCTTATATTTTTTAGTAATATTATATCAAACATCTGTTTATTTTGCAACGGCTATTGAAAAATAATTTTATTATGTTATAATTTATGCAACAGTTGGATTAATCGAATTATTTCTTGAGCAAAATATGGGAGGAACCACAAAATGATTATCACTTATCCTTTTGATGATATGGATTATGAAAGACAAAAAAATGAAGTATTAGATGTAAAAAATGAAGATGTGCATTTAAAAGTTAATTTTAAGGATTGTGTGAAAGTATATGGATTAATTTTTACCTTCTTGTTACTACTAGTATTACTAGTATTTAAAGATTTGCCTTTTTGGTGGATTATAACATTATGTATGTGCTTAATATGTTTTATTGCCATATTTGTTTTATATTTTTTTCAAAGTTATCAAATTAGATATGATAGTATTCATCAAAGTTTGATAATAAAAAAATGGTATGGAACCATAAATATTCCTAAAAATAAATTAAAAAAAGCTTATATAAAGTCTGCAAGACGTGCTGCTGGAACTAATTTATATATTGGTTATATTAATGATAAAAATAAAGAGAAATATATTCTATTAGATATTTTTTTATTAAAACGTAATGAATTAAAAAACTTTTTAGATATATTTATAATATAGAAAGGGGAAATGTGATTTTGAGTCCAGATATTCTAAAAGCAAATACACCTAATCTTGAAACATATACTACTATTAACAAGGAAATTAATAATGAATTGAATAATCTATTTATAATTAATTTTATTGGTTTTGCAATAGTAGGAGTCTTTATTATAATATCTATTATTTATATAGTAAAAAGCAAGAAATCAAAATTTTTAAAAATAATAATAGGACTAATACTTATTATTATTCCATTGATTATACTATTAATTATAAATTTATTTATGTTGAATTTATAATATAGTAAATTATAAATATACCTTTTATGCTAAATATATACGCAGTTGATGAATCGAATTATTTTTTGAACGAATGTGGGAGGAACACTTTGAGAATTAAGCAATTTTTTCGCAAATACCCTCCATAAACGTTCCATAAAATATTATTTTTTTCACCAAAAAAAGCGGGTTTCCCCGCCCAAAAGTATTATCTTACTTTTAAATAACAATCGTAATATTCAAAACTAAAATCTATATTACTGTTTTGTTGTAAAAAATCTTTTCTATAAATATCTTCTTCATATTCCAGATTCAATGTTTCCTCCTGCATTCCTGTAATCCAGTTACCATCATACGTTTTTGTATAGCACTCTGCCCTATTTATACGGTAGATGCTATTTGATCCATTTTGTTGATACCTTTCTATTGATATTCTAACAATGCAATTTGCCTTTTTTATAGGAACTTCCGTTATTTTTTTGAATCCCAATGAGATAATTGATTTAAATATCCGTTCTTTCATTCTTTCGAAAGAATCTATTTCATCATCTTTTACTGATTTTATAGAAAAATTTTCAATACTAACACACCGTAATTTTTCTTTTTTAGTTTTGTTAAACATACTATTTTCCTCCCAAGATAAATTATTAAACTTGAAAAACGAACAACTGGTAATTACCAGATATATATAATTTTATCACATTATTAATATTTTTTCAACTTACTACTTGCGTATATTCATTTTTTGTGCTAATATATAAAAGTAAGTTTTATAGGGGTATAGTGTCAATGGTTAGCACGATGGTCTCCAAAACCACAAGTCTGAGTTCGAGTCTTAGTACCCCTGCCATACCATTGAATGTACAATTTATAAATTGTACATTTTTTGTTAGATATAAAAATATATGTAGTAATAAAAGGGTGTCGCTTATGAAGAAAATAGAGAAAAAAGATAATGTTAATAATAGTAGCAATAAACTAAATAAAACTAAAAAAGAAAAATTTAAAAATGAAAATAAATCAGATAAAAGTAAAGAAAAAAAGTCAAATAAACTAAAAGAAAATGCTTTTGTAAAAAAGATATTATCTAATAAATTTATATCAAAATTTCTTACAAAAGAAGTTATTTTATATGCTATTTTTGGCTTATTAACCACTGCTATAAATGTTGGCTCATTTTCTATATTAACATATTGCTTTCATATAGACGAAAATTTAGCAAATAATATAGGTATTGTTTTGGCTGTGCTTTTTGCATATATAACTAATAAAGATTTAGTTTTTCATTCAGAAGCACAAGGTTTTGGAGAAAAATTTATTGAATTTTGTAAGTTTATTTTAGGTAGATTATTTACAATGTTTATAGAATCTATTGGAGGTTCATTAATGTTTAAATATCTTCCTATTCCTACAATAGTTAGCAAATGTTTAATTACTGTAGTTGTCATTATATTAAATTTCTTTATAAGTAAATTTTTTGCTTTCAAATCTTCTAATAATGAAAATAAAGAAATTTAATTAATATATATTTCGGGGGCTATTAGAAAATAAAGGAGTTTTTAACATGTCTAATAGCTTTTTTTCTTTTAAAATTTTAGTTATATTCATAATATTTATTTCAGTTTTCATTTCTGTATTTTTCATTCCAATGTTTCCAAATGAATTTATATCATATTCTTCTAGTAAATTTATTTCTATAGATATAAGCTCTTCTGGATATGCTTGGCCAATTCCTGGATATAATAGTATAACCTCATATTTTGGATATAGGACTTCTCCCACAGCAGGTGCTTCTTCATACCATTCTGGTCTAGATATTGGTGCCCCTGAAGGAAGTAAATTAATTGCAGTCACTTCTGGTGAAATTACATTTGCAAGTTTTCTAGGTGGAGGTGGCTATACAATAACCATAACTTCAGGAAACATTAAGTTTACTTATTGTCACGTTTCTCCATATTATATAGTAAAAATCGGAGATAAAGTCTCTCAAGGTCAAGTAATAGGTTATGTTGGTCCTAAAAATGTTTATGGTGTTAAAGGAAATCAATATTTTGATGAAAATGGTAATCCTACAAATGGCGCTACTACTGGTCCACATTTACACTTTGGAGTAAGAGTAGATGGAGAATACATTGACCCTTTAAGTTTATTTAATTAAAGTAATTAAAAAAATTGCACATAAAAAATATGCTAGTTCACTTGACCAACATATTTTTTGCTTTAATATTAAAATTTACATATCTTCATCTTCGTTTTTATTTTCTTCTTCATTTTCTTTTACGTTATATTTTTCTTCGTCCTCTGCAACTTGTCCATGACAATGTGAACAATTTCCATCACAGCCTTCTTCTTCCTGATTCCAGTCTAGTTCAATAATATTGTTACACTTAGGACATTTTATTTCATCTTTTTCTTCATCTGCTATATCAGTGGTAAATTCATAATTACAATATGGACAAACAATTTCGAATTCATAAGAATCTTCATCTTCATAAATATCTCCTTCAATTTCGTCCACTATTGATTGAACACTATCTATTTTAGAATTTATTTCTTCCTGTCTTTCTTCTATTTCCTTTATTCTAGCATCAGTTAAAACTGTTAGTCTGTCAATTATATCCATAAAAATAGTAGTTAGCTCTATCATTTTTTCTTTAATATAGATTAGGTCTTCTGGATCCTTTATATTCTTTTCTAAATCCTCTAATATTTTCTTATATTTACCTTTTATATCAGACATATTTTTTAGTTCACTCCTATACTCTTTCCATATATTCGCCAGTTCTTGTATCTATTCTTACAACATCTCCAATGTTTACAAATAAAGGTACTGTAAGTTTATATCCGTTTTCTAGTGTTGCTGGTTTTCCTGAAGTTGTTGTTGTATTTCCAGCAAATCCTGGCTCTGTATATGTAACTTCTAATTCAACGAACATTGGTGGTTCAACAGAAAATACATTTCCTTTAAATGATAATATTTTTACATTCATATTTTCTTTTAAGAATTTTAAACCATCACCAATTTGTTCTGCATTAAGTGGTATTTGCTCATATGTATCATTATCCATAAAATAGTATAACCCGCCATCATTATATAAATATTGCATATCTCTTTTTTCTATTTCTGCACCTGGATATTTCTCTGATGGGTTAAATGTTTTTTCTAAAACAGCACCTGTTATAACATTTTTAAGTTTTGTTCTAACAAAAGCTGCACCCTTTCCTGGTTTTACATGTTGAAACTCCACTACTTTAAATACATTTCCATCCATTTCAAATGTTGTTCCATTTCTAAAATCTCCTGCCATATATACTTCTGCCATATATATTACCCCTTTCTAATTAACATAATTTTAACACCAAATATTTTACCATATCTTACTATTTAAATCAAGTGTTTAATTTCTATTTATCTATTATAATATAATTTTTATCCGATTTTGTTAAATTTATGCATCCAGATTTTGTAATTAATACCGTATCTTCAATTCTTATTCCAAAAGCACCTGGAATATATATACCTGGTTCGTTTGTTATAACCATATTGGCTTTTAAAGCGCTATCATTTTTGCCATTTATATATGGCATTTCATGAATTTCCAAACCTACTCCATGTCCTAAACTATGTATTAAGTCATATCCATTTAGCTTAAAATCATTTTCTACCATTCTTGATACAACTCTTATACTCGCACCTTCTTTATATTCTTTTAAAGTTTGTAATTCATTTTTTAAAACTAAATCATAAACTTTTTGTGCTTGTACTGGTACATATCCTGCAAATATTGTCCTTGTCATATCTGAACAATATCCTTTATATTTGCATCCCATATCTATAGTTATTGCATCTCCTGCTTCTATTTTTTTATCAGTAGGAACTGCATGTGGTTTAGAAGAATTTTTACCTGATGCAACTATTGTTTCAAAAGCTAGGCCATCTGCCCCATTATTTCTAAAAAATTTCTCTATTTCATAAGAAACTTCTTTTTCTGTCATACCTATTTTTATATACTCGCATAGATGACTAAAACACTGGTCTGTAATATAGCATGCCTTTTCTATTAATCCTATTTCCTCTTCATCTTTTATCATACGCTGTTTTTCTATTATATTTTCTGTTTCTTCAAAATTATTTATTTTATATCTTTCAATATATTTTTTATATGTAGCATAAGTTATATAATTTTCCTCAAAGCCAACATTTTCGCAAAACAAGAAAAAATTCTCATAATCATCTCTTGTAATACTAGCAATGTCACTTACTATTATTTCATCATTAATGGTAAGAATAGATTTAACTTCTTCTAAATATCTGCCGTCAGTTATGAAAAAGTTCTCTTTTCTTGTAATTAAAAGAACTCCTTCTGCAGTTATACCTGTAAGATATCTAATATTTACGGGATTTGATATTATTATTCCTTGCATATTTTCCATATTTATTCTATCTCTTAGCCATTTAATTTTAGGATTCATATAACTTCCCCCTTTTTATTTTCGATAATGCTACATATATTATATGTTTTTTTCTTCATTTATCTTTATACGTTATTATCTTCAAATCTTTAGTTAATATGTACCTAATGAAAATATTTCTAATAAAATTAATATTAGTTCTGGTGTACTTAAATACATTGGTATAATGCTTGCAACTACAATAAATGGACCAAATGGAATATATTCATTAATTTTCTTTCTTCTTGAAATAAGGATTATTATACTAACAACTGCTGCAAATAAGAACGCCATAACTGAAATAATTATCATATTAATCCAACCAAAGAACAAACCTAGTGCGCCCATAAGTTTTACGTCTCCAAATCCCATTGCTTCTTTACCCGCAAGGATTCCTCCAATTAGAGTAATTAGTAAGAAAATACCTCCACCAACTAACATACCAAGAATATTATTTATGAATATATTGATTCCTAAATTTGTATTAAGTAATGTTTCTGCAAATGTAAAGATTAAGCCAAATTCAAATATTGTAAGTGTTAATCTGTTTGGTATAATTTGTAATTTATAGTCTACAATAAAGGCTATTATAAGCATTGGTATTAATACCATGAATTTTACTGTATCCATTGTAAGTCCATTAAAATATAGTAATGCAATATATGCAACTACTACAATTACCATTAATAAATATTTTGGTTTAGTGTTTTTTAAATATTCTTTAAAAAATTCTCTTGAAAATACCTTTTTATACTCTGGCATACGTAAACTACACCAATCTATAAATTGCCCTATAAATAATCCTATTATTCCTGCTGCTACATAAGTTAATATATATAAATCATTAATATACATTGTTTTCTCCTCTTCCTTTAGTTCTTTTATTTTAATTCTTTTCTTCTTTTATTTTTTTCAAATTTTTTTATAATAAATTTTTCTATTGGCCTTTTTATTCTAGTAATTAAATAATCCTTTTCCTCTATTGGTTTAACTAATATTGAAAACATATTGCATCTATTCGCACCAATAACATCTGTAAAAATCTGGTCTCCTACTACAGCAATGTTTTCATTATTTAGCTTTAGAATTTCCTTTGCACGTAAAAAACCAGTTTTAAGTGGTTTTTTTCCAAAGAATATATATGGTACTTCAATTATTTTAGCAACCGCTTCTACTTTTTCTATCTTATTGCTATTTGATAATATACATATTTTTATACCATTTTCTTTCATTTCTTTAGCCCAATTAGAAATACCTTCAGGCATTATTCTATTCAAGCTAATTAGTGTATTATCAACGTCTAAGATTAGTCCTTTTATATTATGTTTATTCAAAAAATCTATATTTATATCTTTTACACTGTTTAAATATTCTTTTGGATATATTATCATTATTCCTCCTAATTCTTCAAGCATAATATTATCAATATAGCTGGCATTTGTCAAGTGTTTGGAACAAGGGGACACACAATTTGTTTCATTTTTGAAACAAATTGTGTGTCCCCTTGTTCCATTAATTATCTATTGTTACAACCGCATCCACAGCCACAGAATAATATTAAGAATATAAGTATAAAGAATAACATACTGTTATCTCCGCAGCCGCATCCACCAAATAGATTTCCTAAAAAGCCTCCGTTATTGCAGCAACAATTTCTATTTTCTTCTTGCATATATCAAAACCCCTTTCATATTGTTTATATATAAATATGCAACAAATATTTTTTTGTTACTACTTGTTATTTTTCCTACTTTATATTATGTTTGATTTTTTGTTGTGCATATAATATAATTAGATTGTATTAATAAATATAACAAAGCTTTATAAAGTTATATAAAAGTAACAAATAAGGAGTAATTATATGAAAAAAGATATTGAACTTTTATCCCCTGTTGGTGATTTTGAGTGTCTAAAAGCTGCTGTTCAAAATGGTGCAAATAGTGTATATTTTGGTGCTAGCTTATTTAATGCCAGAGCATCTGCTACAAATTTTGATTTTGATGAGCTTGAAAAGGTTATAAATTACTGTGCTTTAAGAAATGTAAGAACTCATTTAACTTTAAATATTCTCATAAAAGACTCTGAATTTAAAGATGCAGTAATGGTAGCTAAAAAAGCTTATGAACTTGGAATTGATGCTTTAATTGTACAGGACGTTGGACTTGCTAAATTTCTAATGAGGCTTTTTCCAGACCTTCCTATACACGCAAGTACACAAATGACTATTCATAATTTAGAAGGTGTACAAGAGCTAGAAAAGTTAGGATATTCAAGAGCTGTACTATCACGTGAGCTTTCAATTGGAGAAATAGAATATATATGTAATAATTCTAATATTGAAATTGAGACCTTCATACATGGCGCTCTTTGTATATCGTATTCTGGTCAATGTTTCTTTTCTAGTATGGTTGGTGGTCGCTCTGGAAATCGTGGAAGATGCGCACAGCCTTGTAGACTTCCTTATGAATTATTAGAAGAAAAAGATATTAATGGGAAAATATCTGAAAATATAATTGATAAAGGATATTTGATAAGTCCTAGAGATTTATGTTCTTTAGAATATTTACCTGAATTAATAAATGCCGGTGTTAAATGCTTTAAAATAGAAGGCAGGCTCAAATCTCCAGAATATGTAGCCATAGTTACTAGAATTTACAGGAAATATATTGATATGGTATTAAATGGAGACGAATATGTTATCGACGAGAATGATAAATTAGAGTTAAAACAAATATTTAACAGAGGAGAATTTTCTACAGGTCACTTATCTAATTCTCCTAATAAATCTTTAATATTTAAAGAAAAGCCTAATAATATGGGGCTATATCTTGGAAATGTTGCAGGATATAATAAATTAAAAGGACATATAAAAATTTTATTAAATGAACCTTTATCTATTGGTGATACTATTAATTTTGAAAAAGAAAATACTAAATACAATGTTTCTGAATTAATGTTAAATAATTCAAATATTCCTACTGCTAAAGTTGGTGATAAGGTTGTAGTTGGTAGAATGAAAGGTAATATCCATATAGGAGATAAAATATATAAATTATCTAGTAAAGAGCAACTACTTAAGGCTGAAAAATCATATGAAAGTGAAAATATAAAATTACCATTGAAAGCTAATATTAAGGTAAAGAAAAATGAGCCTATTACAATGGAAGTAATACTTCAAGAGTCTAAATATCATTTATACAAAAATGTTAATGTTACTCTTTCCTCTCCATTAATACCTGAAGAAGCTATAAAGAGTCCAATTACAAAAGATAGATTTATTGCACAAATCTCAAAAACAAGTAATACTCCTTTTGAATTTAAAGAAATAAATATAGATTTAGATGATGGTTTATTTATTCCAAGTATAAAAGAATTAAATGAGCTTAGAAGAATGGCTTTATTAAAATTAGAAAACATAATTATTAGTAGAATTAAGAGAAATGCAAATTTAGATGAGTCTAAATTAGATAAAATTTACGAAAAATATTCTTCTGGTTTTCTAAATAAATATACTATTACAGATATAAATGATATTTCTATACAAAATAAACAAGTAGCTGCATACTTTAATATAATACACCCTGAATATGATTATTCAAAATTATCTAAAGAATATATATCTTGCACATACATTCCTTTAAGATACTTCATGAGAAAAGAGTATTCAAAACCTTTAAAAGAAATAACTTCTAATTTTAAAACATATATTTACATGCCTGCAATTATAAAGGCGAACTATAAAAATGTTATAAAACATAGCCTGGAAGATTTAATTAAAGAATATAATATACAAGGTTTCGTTGTTTCAAGTTTAGGAGACCTTGTACTCCTAGAAAAATACAAAAAGAAATATGAATTCATTGGAAACTTTACTTTAAACTGTTTTAACACTACTAGTATTAATATTTTTAGAAATTTAGGAGTAAGTAAAATAACCCTTTCTCCTGAACTTAATTTAGAAGATATAACTAATATATATAATATTGAAAAAGAACATATTCCTTTAGAACTAATTGTTTATGGTAATACACCTGTTATGAAAATGAACTACTGCTTGCTTGGCACTTCTAATAAATGCTATCCAGAGTGCATGATGAGATGCAGAACAAATAATAAATATTATTTAATAGATAGACTTGGATTTAGATTTAGAATTTTGCCGGATAATATTCAAACAGTAACTACTATTTTTAATAGTAAATCCACATGCATTACACACATAGAAACCGGAATTAATTCTATTAGAATAGATTTGCTAGATGAAAGTATTGAAGAGATAAATAATATTGCTAAATCAAGTATTAAGCAGACTAAATTAGAAGGAAAACAATACACTTATGGTAATTTAAACAGAGAGGTATAGTGGTGCCTGTCACCAAGCTGCCACTTTTGTCACCTTTTGGGACAGGTTAAAAATAGTGAAAGGGCTTTAAGGTCGCTCTTTCACTATAGTAGATTTTACTTTATCTGTTTCATCAAATGTTACATAAAGTACATAGTTATGTTTCTCTGTCGATAAATTACAGGGTCCTAAAAATAATCCTTTATATATATGCCCTGCATTATACATATAAACTTTATCACTATATTTGAATATTTTTATAGGTTCTCCTAGTTGTCTAATAACTTCCTCTTCTGCCATCCCTATGAGACTATTATTGGCATATATTCCATACATTTCTTTATACTGTTCATCTTGCTGTTCTTTAAAAATGGTTATATTATCTAATATGTGTAAACTATAATTGGTTTTAATAGGTAATATATGTAGGCCTAAAACAATTATAAAACAAAATCCTATTATACTTGTCAAAAAAATACCTATTATTTTTAATTTTTTTCTCATAAAAATGCCTCACATTAATGCTGTGCTGTAAGCTTTATTATCAAGTCCATATTATCATCTTTAGCAGCCTTGTTTTTTCTAATCTTTCCACATTTTTTACACTTAAATACAATAACATAGCCCTTTTTACTGTCTAGCTCTACTCCTATTGGTTCTAATATACCATGGCATGTTTCTTCCCTATCTCCCGGATTTATATCAACATGTTTTGAGTGAAGACACTTTGGGCAATGATTTCTACATGAATATCCAAGTGGCTCTACTTTCTCTCCACAATTTTCACATATAAATTCTTCATCTATTTCAGTAAATTTTCTACTCATTTTTTCCTCTTTCTATTATACTTCAAAAATACTTCCACCAATAAATTCTCTTAATAAAGAATTTTTAGGTATATATTCATCTCCAATGTCATCAAAATATTTTAAAAGCTCATATAAACTTGTTGCTTCTGAATATTCTGGATGAGTATTATCAATAGCTTTTAAAAGTGGCATAGCATATTTCTTAAGTACTGATATTTCATAAATTAATGAAGTATTGAACATACTATCAGCTTCTTCTTGGAATGGGAATATATAATTTTCTTCACCTTTATTTACCATGTCCCAATTTTGCAAAGTATGAAGTGCTTCATATCCTCTAAAATTGTAATCTCTAACTAATCTACGGATTAATCTAGTATCAGTTGTAGAAATTCTGTTATAGTAGTCTATATTAAGTACAGTTAATGCACTAATATATATTTTATATTTTTGTTCTAATGGAATTGCTGCAGTTAATTTATCATTTAAGCAGTGGATTCCCTCTATAACTAATACTTCATTATTTCTCATTTTTATTTTTTCTCCAGTAAATGATTTAGTCCCTGTTTTAAAATCAAATATTGGAAGTTGTACTTCTTCTCCTTTTAGTAACTTAGATAAATGATCATTAAATAATTCTAAATCTATCGCTTCTAATCTTTCAAAATCATATTTTCCATTTTCATCTTTAGGAGTATTTTTTCTCTCAACAAAGTAATTATCAACAGAAATTGTAATTGGCTTAATTCCATTTAATTTAAGTTGTATTCCTAATCTTTGAGCAAATGTAGTTTTTCCAGAAGAAGATGGACCTGCAATTAATATTATTTTTACACCTTTTCTTTTAACTATTTTATCTGCAATATCAGATATTTTTTTCTCATGTAATGCCTCTGCAATAAGGATAAGTTCTTTTTCTTTTCCTTCTTCTATCTTTTTGTTTAATTTATATATTGTATTTATATCTAATACTGTATGAATATCTTCGTATTCTTCCAATGTGTGCAATAGTTTCTTTGTTTCAATATATTTATCAATTCTATCTGGTGTTTTTTTATCAGGATAACGTAGTAAAAATCCATCATGATATTTTATTACGTCAAAAAGTTTTATATATCCTGTGCTAATTGGCATCACACCATAGAAATAGTTATAGTAGTCCTCACAAAAGTATAACGAGACTTCGTCTTTATATTTATTATCTAATTGTAATCTTCCTCTTAATGTTTTTTCCTTTTGATAAAATTTTTCCGCTTCTTCCTTTGTCATTTCTATCTTTTTAATTGGTAAGTTACTATCAACTATATCTTGCATTTCTTTTTTAATATTTTCTACTAATTCTGTTGTAACTTTCATATTATCAACACTACAATAAATAGAGTTTGATAATTGGCAATTAACTGTAAGAAGAGCCTTTGGATACACCCTATTAAAAGCCATTCCCATTACATATAGGATACCTCTTTGATAAACCCTTCTACCATCACGAGTTGTAATATCTATTGGTTGTACTGCATTTATATCTTCTATTTCTGTATTTAAAGGTACTATTTCATTTTTATACTTACATGCGAGTACATTTTTTTCCTTATCCTCTTTAAAAATCTCTGTTGCTTTCAATAAAATTCCTCCTTTTAATTTAGGCTTTTTGCTATCTCTAACTAAGCTAAAAATTGTTTGTTTCTTACTATAATTTTTAGTCTTATTACCTATTAGACCTGTCCCTAAACCCGACAGGTTTGTCGTTTTTAGACCTGTCCCCTAATCCGACATTTTTTCTTTTATTTTCACTAATGTGTTTAGTGCGTCTATTGGTGTTAGTTCGTTTACGTCTATTTTATCTAGTTCGTGTGCTATTTCTGCTAATTTATAGTTATACATTGTAAGCTGTCCGTCTGCAACGCCTTTTTCTTGTTTTTCTATTTTTTTGTTGTTTAGCACATTTTTTCTTTCTATTGATTTTAATATTTCGTTTGCTCTTTTTGTAACTACCTGTGGCACTCCTGCAAGTTTTGCCACGTGCACTCCATAGCTTTCGTCTGTTCCGCCTTTTACTATTTTCCTTAAAAAGATTATGTCTTCTCCTTTTTCTTTTACTGCTATAGAATAGTTTTTTACTCCTTCTAGCTTATTTTCCAAATCAGTTAGTTCATGGTAATGTGTTGCAAATAAAGTTTTTGCACCACATTTTTCTTTGTCTGATATGTATTCTGCCACTGCCCATGCTATTGATAAGCCATCATAGGTTGAAGTTCCTCTTCCTATTTCATCTAATATTACTAAGCTATTTGCTGTTGCTTCTTTTAATATTTGTGCAACTTCCATCATTTCTACCATAAATGTACTTTGTCCCATGCTTAAATCATCTGATGCACCAACTCTTGTAAATATTTTATCTACTACTCCTATTCGTGCATAAGATGCTGGTACAAAACTTCCTATTTGTGCCATTAGAGCAATTAATGCCACTTGCCTCATATATGTAGATTTTCCTGCCATGTTAGGTCCTGTTATTATAGATAGTCTATTCTCGTTTTTATCTAAATATGTATCGTTTTGCACAAAGCTTCCACTTGGCAATATTTTTTCTATTACTGGATGGCGTCCATCTTTTATATCTATTACTCCGCTATTATCAACCTCTGGTCTTACATAGCTCTGGTCTTCTGCAACTGTTGCTAGAGAACATAGTCCATCTAATGTAGCTATTATTCCTGCTGATTTTTGTACTCTCTCTATTTGTGCTTCTATTTTATCTCTTATCTCTGCAAATACATTGTATTCGAGATTTATAACTTTTTCCTCTGCGCCTAAAATTTGATTTTCTAGATTTTTTAATTCCTCTGTTATATATCTTTCTCCATTTGTCAAAGTCTGCTTTCTTATATATCTATCTGGTACTAATGATATATTTGATTTAGTAACTTCTATATAATATCCAAATACTTTATTAAATCCGACTTTTAGTCCTTTTATTCCAGTTTTTTCTCTTTCGTCTGCTTCTAATTGTATAATCCAGTTCTTTCCGTCTGTTGTTGCTGTTTTTAATTTATCTATTTCTTCATCATATCCTAGTTTTATTAGTCCACCTTCTTTTACACTAATTGGTGGGTCATCCACTATTGTTTTGTCAATTAATTCGTATATATCTTCTAATGTATCAAGTTCTGAAAATAGTTCTACTAACATACTTGATTTTGCTTGTGATAATATTTTCTTTACTTCTGGCAATTGTTTTGCAGAAGATTTTAATGATATTAAGTCTCTTCCGTTTGCACTACCATATGATATCTTTCCAGCTAGTCTTTCTATATCATATACTTTTTTTAGAGCATCTGTAATGTCGCCTCTTAAAATTATATTATTTTTAAGTTCTGATACTGCATCTAATCTTTTATTTATTTGCTTTACCTCTATAAGTGGATTGTTTAACCATCTTCTAAGCAACCTTCCTCCCATTGAAGTAGCTGTTTTATCAAGCACCCATAAAAGCGTTCCTTTTTTTGATTTATCTCTTAATTTTTCTGTTATTTCTAAGTTTCTTCTCGCATTAATATCAAGTGCCATATATTTTGTTATATTATATACAATTAATTTGTTTATATGGTCTAAGTTGTTTTTTTGCGTATCTAATAAATATGTAATTAATGCATTTGTGGCTGCTACTGATAGCATATATTTAGATATATCTTCTACATTTTTTTCTTCATCATCTACAATTTTATACTTAACTGACAAAGCTTCATAGTTATCTGTAAACTCTTTTTCTTCTAATCTAGTTATATATACGTCAAATCTTTCTTTTATTTTATTTATTTCTTCGCTGCAGTCGTAAAACATTGTATTTACTACAAGTTCTGCTGGAGAATATTTTGATATTTCATCTAATAATGCTGCAAAATTGTTAGTTTCTTTTATTTCAGTCGTCCTAAAATCTCCTGTGGTTATATCACAAGCAGTTACACCAAAATATATTCCGTTTTTATATATGCTCATTATATAATTGTTTTTCTTATCTTCAAGTAAATTTGCTTCTATTACTGTTCCTGGTGTTACAACTCTTATTACGTCTCTTTTTACTATACCTTTTGCTTGTTTCGGATCTTCTAGTTGCTCGCATATTGCCACCTTATATCCTTTAGATATTAATCTTGAAATGTATGTTTCTGCTGCATGATAAGGTATACCACACATTGGTGCTCTTTCTTCTTGTCCGCAGTCTTTTCCTGTTAAAGTAAGCTCTAATTCTCTTGATACATTTATTGCATCTTCAAAGAACATTTCATAAAAGTCACCTAATCTATAGAATAAAATACAATCTTTGTATTTGCTTTTAGTATCTAAATAATGTTGCATCATTGGTGAGTATTCTGCCATGTTTATTCCCTCTTTCTATTTTTGCTTCTTGTCACTTAATTTTTGTTCTTTTTCGTATTTTTCTACAAATATTCTATTTCTTGTCTTATTGTTCTTGGTGGTATTCTATATATTTTCTCCTTTTAAATACCACATATGCTCTGATACAATTTTAACTGGAATAAACTGCCCTATTAAACTACTATCTCCTTTAAATATTACCACCTTATTTGTATCAGTTCTGCCTGTCAAAAATTCACTATTTGTCTTACTATATCCTTCGACTAAAATATTTTGAGTTGTGTATACATACTCTTTATTATTTTCAGAAATTTGACTTTCATATAGAGCCTTTAATCTGTCAAATCTCTTATGCTTAATTTCTTCTGGTACTTGGTTTTCCATTTTATCTGCTGGTGTTCCTACTCTTCTTGAATATATGAACATAAATATTTGCTCAAACTTAACTTTTCTTACAACGTCTAAAGTATCTTCAAAATCTTCCTCTGTTTCTCCTGGAAATCCCACAATTATATCTGTTGAAAATTTTACGCCAGGTATTTTATTCTGCATTTTCTTTACTAGATTTAAATATTGCTCTTTGGTATACACTCTATTCATAACTTTTAATATACTTGTACTCCCTGACTGTAGTGGTAAGTGTACTAAGTTTGATACCTTATCTAAATCTCTTATTGCATCTATAACGTCATCTGTAAAGTCCTTTGGGTGTGGAGAAGTAAACCTTATCTTTTCAATTCCTTCTATTTCATTTACTGCTCTTAAAAGTTTAGCAAATGAATCTATTTTGCTTTCTGTTAATCCTTTTTCTCTTTCCACTCTCATGTATGAATTAACATTTTGACCAAGTAATGTTATCTCTTTGTATCCAGCTTTAGCAAGCCCCTCTATTTCTGATAAAATATCTTCTGGATTTCTGCTTCTTTCTCTTCCTCTTACATATGGAACTATACAATATGTACAAAAATTATTACAACCATTCATTATTGTAACAGACGCACGAATATTATCATCTCTTTTTATTGGAAGTCCTTCTATTATCTCTCCATCTATATCTAGTATATCTGTTATTCTCTTATTTTCCATTATGGCACTATATAAATCTTTAGGAAACTTGTGTAATGTATGAGTACCAAATATAACGTTATATTTGTAGCTCTTCTTAATTTTATCTACAATATGCTTTTCTTGCATCATGCAACCACCAATGGCAATAATTGTACCCTTGGCTTCTTTTAGTTTTTTCACTTCACCTAATTTACCAAATAACTTTTCTTCCGCATTTTCCCTTACACAGCAAGTATTGTATATAACTAGGTCGGCAGAAGAAATATCATCTGTTTTGGCATATCCCATTTTCTCTACCATACCACAGATTTTCTCTGAATCATTTTCATTTAACTGGCATCCCATTGTTAATATGTTATATTTTAGATTTTTACCTTGATTTATTTTATTTACTTTCTCTATATATTCTAATTCTTCGTTTATATCTACTTTTATCATTTTTACTCCTTCATTTTAATTTTTACAAAAGGGGACGGACCCCTTTTGTAAATTTCTCCGATTATTATATTTTACACGAAAAAGGCACTTTTTTCAAGTGCCTTTTGATGGAGTTTTGGAGGTTATAATTTTTATTACATTTGTAATGTTTTACTATCTATTTACAAAATCTATGTTTTCCTATTGTTACAGTCATAGGTCTTGACCATATCCATTTATTTGTTGCTGTACTTGGATTAAAATAGTAGATTGCACCATTGGTTGGGTCCCAACCATTTAATGCATCTTGTGCTGCTTTTTTTGCTGTGTCGTTTGGAGTTAAATTTATTTGTCCATCAGATACTACGTCAAATGCACCATTTTGATATATGACTCCTGATATTGTATTTGGAAATGAACTATGCTTTACTCTATTTAATACAACTGCTGCTACTGCTACTTGTCCAGTATACGGCTCTCCTCTTGCTTCTCCATATACTAGCCTACTCAGTAAGTTTAAATCATTTGAATTTGTAGAAGAACTTGAATTACTTGAGCTACCACTAGAGCTATTGCCAGAAGAGTTATATATTCCCATTGTTTGGAGTGTTTTAGTCCCTGCAATACCATCTACTGTAAGCCCATTCTTTCTTTGAAAATATTTAACCGCTTCCATCGTCTGACTTCCATATATTCCATCTACATTACCTTTATAGTAGCCCCAACGTTTTAGCTTTGTTTGTATTGTTCTTACTTCTTCTCCTCTTGAACCATATTTTGATAAAGCTAATAATTCATTGTTTCTAAAAAATACATTATATGATACAAATATTGTGCCTATAAGGAATATAACGAAGATTGCTTTTATATTTTTCTTTATTTTTACAGACATAAAAATAACACCACTTTCTTTTAAAATAAATTTTAAACTTATTCTATCCAGAATTGGTGTTATTATACAGTTTTAATTTTTATTAATATTATTTTATAAAAATTTATGATTACTTTTTTAAAAAATACCTACAATATTTCCGTCTTCATCTAAGTCTATCTTTTCTGCTGCTGGGACTCTTGGAAGTCCAGGCATAGTCATTATTTTTCCTGTAATTGCCACAATAAATTCAGCCCCTGATTTTAAAATTATATCTTTTACATTAATTTCAAATGGTTCTAAACATTCCAAATTCTTTTGGTCATCTGAAAGTGAATATTGTGTTTTTGCTATACATACAGGTAGTTTTCCAAATCCAAGTTTTTCTATCTCTTCTATCTTTTCTTCTGCTTCTCTTGAATATTTTACTCCTGTTGCACCATATATTTTTGTTGCCACATTATTTATTTTTTCTTTTATGCTTTCATTTAAATCATAGGCATAGTTTAGCTTGCTTTCTTTTTTAGCTAACTCTACAATTTTTTCTGCTAAATCTATGGCACCTTCTCCACCTTTTTCCCAGCTTTCTACTAAGCTTAAGTCTATGTCATATTCTTGTAATTTTTTTCTTAAAAATTTTATTTCTTTTTCTGTATCATGTGTATATCTATTTATTGCTACTATTACATTTAATCCATATTTATTTTTTAGATTATCTACATGTTTTAACAGATTTTCAAAGCCTCTTTCTAGTGCCTCTATGTTTTCGTTTTTTATTTCTTCTTTTGGCATTCCTCCATGATATTTAAGTGCTTTTATTGTTGCAACACATACTACTGCATCTGGTTTAATGTCTGCTTTTCTACATTTTATGTCTAAAAACTTCTCAGCACCTAAATCTGCACCAAATCCAGCTTCTGTTATGACATAGTCGCCTAATTTTAGAGCTAGTTTTGTTGCAATAATACTATTACATCCATGTGCTATATTTGCAAATGGTCCACCATGTACTATTGCTGGTGTATGTTCTAGTGTTTGTACTAAATTTGGATTTATTGCATCTTTTAGTAGCACTGTTAAAGCCCCATCTGCTTTTAAATCTCTTGCAGTTATTGGCTCGTTTTCTTTTGTATATCCTACAATAATGTTACCTATTCTTCTTTTCAGGTCATTAACATCAGTAGCTAAACAAAATATTGCCATTATTTCTGATGCAACAGATATATCAAATCCATCCATTCTAGGTACAATATTTTTTTCTTCTGACAAACCTGTTTCAACTTTTCTTAATTGTCTATCATTTAAGTCTAAGCATCTTTTCCAAGTTACTCTATCAAAACCAAGTTCATTTCCAAAATATATGTGGTTATCAATCATCGCTGAAAGTAGGTTGTTTGCAGACGTTATTGCATGTATATCTCCTGTAAAATGCAAATTTATATCTTCCATTGGTGCTATTTGTGAATGTCCTCCACCTGCTGCGCCACCCTTTATTCCAAATACTGGACCTAGTGAAGGTTCTCTTAATGCTAATACCGCATTTTTACCTATTTTATGAAGTCCATCTGCTAATCCAATTGCCATAGTAGTTTTTCCTTCTCCTAGAGGTGTCGGATTAATCGCTGTTACTAGTACTAGTTTTCCATCTTGTTTATCTTTTAATCTTTCTTTTATTTTTAAATTAATTTTAGCCTTATATCTACCATAAGGTTCTAATTCTTCATCTTTTATTCCTATTTTTTCTGCTATTTTTGAAATTTTTTCTAGTTTAGTACTTCTTGCAATTTCTACGTCTTCCATCAATCCACTCCCCTTCGTCGTGGACAAGAGGGACACTCCTTTTTGTCCACATTTATTCAATTTCTTTGTATAAAATGTTTATTACGAGTAAACTGTGGACAAAACGGAGTGTCCCTCTTGTCCACGGTTGCTTATCCAAATATGTAACCTACTATAAATCCTATTAATGCACCTACCAATACTTGTGTTGGTGTATGTCCTAATACTTCTTGCAACTTTTCTGTTACTTCCACATTTGTAAGTCCTGGTGTTTGTACTATTTTATTTAAAAGTTTTGCTTGCTTTCCTGCCGCTCTTCTTACTCCTGCTGCATCATACATTACAACAAATGCGAATACTATTGATAGTGCAAATATGGCTGAGTTTATTCCATATTCTTTTCCAATCATTGTACATAAAGCTACAACTACTGCAGAATGTGAACTTGGCATTCCTCCTGCACCTAGTATTCTCTTAAAATTAAATTTCTTTGTTGTTACTAAATCATATATTAATTTAAAAAGTTGTATAAAAAACCATGTTGCAAATGGTACTATTAAATATCTATATTCCAAAATTATCCCCATCATCTTATCTATTCCTCGTTTTGTACAAAGTTTTCCTCTACTAATTCTCCGTCTTCACCTTTTATTAGCATTGTTATCTTCTTTTCTGCTTTTTCTAGCATTTCATTACATTCTTTAGATATCTTCATGCCTTCTTCAAATTTAGATACTGATGCATCTAAATCTAATTCTCCTTTTTCTAATTCTGCTGCTATTTCTTCTAATTTTTTCATTTTTTCTTCAAAGCTTGCTGTTTCTTGCATTATTTTCAGTCCTTTCATGTCCTTAATAATTATTTTTATTGTTCTTCTACTAATTCTGTACGCACGTCAACGTATAAAAATGCTACAGTTTTAGCGTCTTTACCTGCTATTACTAAATATCTTCCATCTTTATATACAGAATCGCATCTAAAGTATATTCCTTCAGAAGAGCCATGTTCTTTTTCATAGTATTCTTTTGCGAGTTCTACTGCTTTTTCTTCTCTTGATTCGTTTGTCCCTGGAATTAATTCTGATGAAGTGTTGTCACTATTATTGTTCCCTGTGCTTGATTCTGTTTCTTCTTCATCTCCATTTACTTGACTACCTTCTACCGCTGATACTTCTTCTGTCGCATTAAGTACTTCATTCTCTATAAAATCATTAATTATGTTATCTATTCCTTTATTCTCATCTGGCAATTCTGTATCTGTATTTATACTGGCTGTTTCTGGTTTATTTGCTTCATATACTACCCAGATAATTGCTAGTATTAAAATAGCAACAACTATTACTATTAAAATTTTTTTAGCACCTTTACTCATATGTATTCCTCCTTTTAGATTACCTTTGCTTTTGCATTTCCATCTAACAGTCTTATATCTATTTCATCATCTTTTTGTAATTGATTAACTGATTTTATAACCTTACCATTGTTTTTTATAATTGAATATCCTCTTGTTAGAGTTTTTAATGGACTTAATGCGTCTAATTTTGATATATTTTTTACCATATTTGTTCTTTTTGTATTATATATGTTTGATATGGCATTTTGAATTGATTTAACTTTCATATCTATTAATATGTATTGTTCATTTATTTTTTGTAAAGGCTCTTTAAATACTCTACTATTCATGCACTTTTCATATCTTAATTTCATGAATTCTACTTTTTTCTTTAGTGCTAATTTATATCTATTATTATATCCATCAAGTTTTAACTTTATGTCAATTATATTAGGTACTGCAAGTTCTGCTGCTGCAGATGGTGTTGGTGCTCTTAAGTCTGCTACAAAATCTGCTATTGTAAAATCTGTTTCATGTCCTACTGCTGATATTATTGGTAATTCCGAGTTATATATTGCTCTAGCAACTATTTCTTCATTAAATGGCCATAAGTCCTCTAATGAACCTCCACCCCTGGCTACAATTATTACGTCTGCTAATTTCTTTTCATTCATTAGTTTTATTGCATCCACTATTTTCTCTGCTGCACCAGGTCCTTGTACTGGCACTGGCAATAGCTTTATATATACATTTGGATTTCTTCTCGTTGATACATTTATTATATCTCTAATTACAGCACCTGTATTTGAAGTAAGTACACCTATGCATTTTGGCATAAGTGGTATTCTCTTTTTGTGACTTGCATCAAATAGACCTTCTTTTTCAAGTTTCGCTTTCATTTCTTCATACGCTTTGTATAAGTTTCCTATTCCGTCTTCTTGCATTGCCTTTACATATATTTGATATACTCCATCTCTTTCAAAAACAGAAACTGTTCCAAATATTGTAACTTTCATTCCATCTTTTGGCTCAAATTTTAAATTTGCTGCATAGCCTTTAAACATTATGCATTTTATTAAAGAATTTTCATCCTTTAATGTAAAATACAAATGTCCTGTATAATGGTGCTTATAGTTAGAAATTTCGCCTTTTACTAGTACGTTATTCAAAAATTCGTCTTTGTCCACTTTATCTTTTATGTACTTATTTAATTCTGTTACACTAATTGCATTATATGCCATTAATCTTCTGCTTCTCCTTCTTTATCTATTTCGTTATTCTTTACTATGCTTGCTAATACACCATTTACAAAGCTTGGTGATTTTGTGTCTCCAAAAGATTTAGCAAGTTCTACTGCCTCATTTATAACTACTTTGTATGGTGTTTTTAAATATAGCATTTCAAAAACTGCTATTTCTAGTATAACTATATTTATTTTTGAAACTCTTTCATAAGTCCACTTTTCTGATAAACAGCTTTCTATTTGCTTTCTTATTTGTTTTCCATGTCTTTTTGTTCCATATACAACGTCTTTTATATATTTAGTTGTAGCCTTCCCATGTATATCTCTTTCTTCTAAAAACATGTCTACATTTTCTTTATATTCTTCGTATTTAGTATCTTGCGATTCCAAACTATATACTATTTCAAATGCTACTTTTCTATTATCTGACATACTCATTTTGCTCTTACTATTCCCCTCTATATATTTTTTTGTGATTATAGCTTGTCTATAAATCCTTTTAATTTTTCTTTTACAGAATCTTTATTATGTTGGAAATAAAATCCTGCATATCCGCAGACAGCTATTAAAATTATTGCAATTATTAACATATAGAATTTTGTTAATAACAATACTATTGCAATTAATATACCAACTATCATGCCACCATATTGTGACATAAAGCTTTTAAAATCGTCCATATATCACCACTGTTCCTTTCTTCTTATTGCTCTAATGTTGTATTTTCTTTTACTGGCTCTATATTTTTTACTTTAATATTTACTTCTTTTACTTCTAAATCAGATGCTTTTTTAATAGTGTCTTTTATCTTGTTTTGAAGATTTGTAGAAAGTTCTTTTATTACTGCATTTTCCTTTACTACTAAATTTACAAATACACTCAAATTATTGTCTTTATCTAATTCTATCTTTGTAGTTACATCCTCTGCACTATCAAATCCTTTAACAACTGCATTTACTAGGTTTTCTATTGTTTCTCTTGTTATTAAAAGTTTACCATTTGAATTTTCAAGTAATATTCCATTTTTGTATTCTACTTTCTCTTTCGAGCTAGAGTCAAAAAATATACATTTAATTGATAATAATATGAAAATTATAGCTAAACCTAATAACACTTTTGAAGTTACATTGTCTGTTATTGCAATATTAAAAACTTCTCCTAACAATTCTGTATCAATCCATCCGAAAATTGTTAAGCATAATATTACAGACATTATTAGCATTAAACTTGAGAATAGAGCTAAAGCTATTCTATCAATTGTTTTCATAATTAAAACTTCCCTTCTCACACTTTATAAAAGCACCTTGTTTAATTATTTTATTTCAAACATTAAGACTATATTTAAAATTAAAATAATATTCGAAAGTGCCTTAAAGTTATATTATATATTATTCCTTTTTATTAGAGTCCTCTGTTTTTACTTCTTCTAAATTATTTGCATCTGTATTAACTCCTTGTACATGAACATTTACATCTAATACTTTTAAACCAGTCATACTTTCTACAGCTTTTTTTACTCTGTTTTGTATTTCAAATGCTACATCTGGTATTCTTACACCATATTCAACAATTATGTTAACGTCTATTCTAGTTTCTTTTTCTCCTGCTTCTACTTTAATACCTTTAGCAAAATTTTTCTTTCCACTAAATACTTCTGAAATTCCGCCAGCAAATCCGCCTGCCATTGAAGAAACTCCTGGCACTTCTGATGCAGCAGCACCTGCTATAACTGCTATAACATCATCAGCAATTTTAATGCTAGAATTTTCAAGAGAAACTTCCTCTACTTTATTTTCCTCATTATTTACAACCTCTTCTGGTTTATTATTTTCCTCCATAATTATACCTCCTTAAAAAATTATATTATTATCTTAAGTAAAAACTTATATTGTCCCTTTTAATAACACTAGTATATCAATTATTCACAATTTTTACAACACTTTTAAGAAATTTTTAAAAAATTTGAAACGAGGGGACACACATTTCGTTCCAAATTTGAAACAAAGGGACAGACATAGAAAAGCCGTGGACAATATGAAGTAGTCCCCTTTGTCCACGGCTACGTTTACTATTCTTTTTCTTCTTTATTTCCTGCTTCTAAATCTTTCATGCTTAAATTAATTCTTCCTTGATTGTCTATATCTGTTACTTTAACTGTAATTTCGTCTCCTACTGTAAGAACGTCTTCTACTTTGTCAACTCTCTTGCTAGAAATTTTTGATATGTGAAGTAGTCCTTCTTTTCCTCCACCTAAATCTACAAATGCACCAAATGACATTATTTTAGTAACTACACCATCATATACTTTTCCTGCTTCTATGTCTCTTGTAATCACTTCTATCATCTTCATTGCTTTTTGTGCACTTTCCATATCATTTGAATATACACAAACTTGTCCATCGTCCTCTATATCTATTTTTACGCCTGTTTCGTCAATTATCTTGTTAATTGTCTTTCCACCTGTACCTATAACGTCTTTAATTTTGTCTGGATTAATTTTTGTTGTTAATATACGTGGTGCATATTTAGATATATCTGCACGTGGTTTATCTATTACTGGAAGCATTATATTGTCTAAGATATAATCTCTTGCAACCTTTGTTCTTTCAAATGCTTCTTTTATAATGTCGTATGTCAATCCATCTATTTTAATATCAACTTGTATTGCTGTGATACCATCTTTTGTACCACCAACTTTAAAATCCATATCTCCAAAGAAATCTTCTATTCCTTGAATATCTGTAAGCATTATATATCTGCTTGGATCGTTTTTATCTGTAACTAAACCTGTAGAAATACCTGCTACTGGCTTTCTAATTGGAACACCTGCATCCATTAATGCTAAAGTACTTCCACATATACTTGCTTGTGAAGTTGAACCATTTGAAGAAAGTACTTCTGATACAACTCTTATTGCATAAGGGAATTCTTCTTCTGATGGAATAACTGGAACTAATGCTTTTTCTGCTAAAGCACCATGACCAATTTCTCTTCTTCCTGGTCCTCTTGATGGTCTTGCTTCTCCTACTGAATATGATGGGAAATTATATTGATGCATATATCTTTTTTCTGTTTCTTCATCTATACCATCTAGTATTTGCTCTTCACTCTTCATTCCAAGTGTTACAATAGACATTACTTGTGTTTGTCCTCTTGTGAAAATTGCGCTACCATGAACTCTTGGAAGTACTCCTACTTCACATGAAAGTGGTCTTATTTCATCTATTTTTCTTCCGTCTGGACGTTTATGTTCTTCAAGTATCATTTCTCTTACACAAGCTTTTTCTAAGTCATGTATACTATCTGCTATTTCCATTTTTCTTTCTTCTACAGCATCTTCACCATATTTTTCTGCTACATAAGAGTTAATATCCTCTGTTATTTTATCAATATTAGCGTCTCTTACTTCTTTATCTGTAGCTTGTACATCTTGATACATTCTATCTTTAAAGTTTGCTACTATATCTTCATAAAAATCTTTTTCTACTGCAAAACTTTGATATTCAAATTTTAGCTTTCCTATTTCTGCTTTTATGCTAGATATAAAATTACAAATATTTTTAATTTCTTCATGTGCAGTTTTTATTGCTTCTAGCATTTTTTCATTTGGTATTTCATCTGCACCTGCTTCAATCATTGTAATTTTTTCTAATGTTCCTGCAACTGTTGCTGTTAATTTACTTTTCTTCCTTTGCTCTACTGTTGGGTTAATAACTATCTTGTCATCTACCCAGCCTACTGCTACTGCTGCTGTTGGTCCATTAAATGGTATATCTGAAATTTCTAGAGCTGCAGCTGCGCCAATCATTGCGCATACTTCTGGGCTATTATCTTGATCTACAGATAAAACTGTAGCTGTAACACATACATCATTTCTAAAATCCTTTGGAAATAATGGTCTTAAAGGTCTATCTATAGCTCTTGAAGTAAGAATGGCCTTATCAGATGGTTTTCCTTCTCTTTTTGTAAAACTACCTGGTATTTTTCCTACTGAATATAGCTTTTCTTCATAATCTACTGAAAGTGGGAAGAAATCTATTCCTTCCTTTGGTTCCTTTGCAGCTGTAACGTTTACCATTACAACAGTATCCCCATATTTTACAACAACACTTCCATTTGCTAGTCCACAAATTTTTCCTGTTTCAACTGTAAGTTCTCTTCCTGCTAACTTTGTACTATAACTTTTAAACATAATTTTCGTTTGTATGACTTTTTAATTTTTTATTTAGATATAATTTTAAATTTAATTAAAAATCATACTACTCCTTTCTTTCTAAATTTTAATTTTAAATTTTTAATTTTTTTATAATTATATTTTTAATTATTAGCACAAAATTAGTTGTAACCTCTATAATATGTCACTCTGGTGCCTGTCACCAAACTGCCACTTTTGTCACCTTTTGGGACAGGTTTAATTTCAAGAAAGACACATTATACAAGCTACTTACTAATTTTTTGTGCTAGTAATTATTTTAAGCTAGAATTAAGTATAACGTATTGCTTGCAAATGGACGTTTAAGCAAAGTGCTAAACGTCCAATATACACAATTATTTTCTTAAACCTAATTTTTCAACAATGTCTCTATATCTTTGAACATCTTTTCTTGCTAGGTAATTAAGTAAATTTCTTCTTGAACCAACCATTTTTAAAAGACCTCTTCTTGAATGATTGTCTTTTTTATGAACTCTTAAATGTTCTGTTAGTTCATTAATTCTTTCTGTTAAAAGAGCGATTTGAACTTCTGGAGAACCAGTATCTTTGTCGTCTCTTCTATATGTTTTGATTATTTCTTGTTTTCTTTCTGCTGTCATTGTTTGCACCTCCTAAAATTTGATTTGCCTTAAACTGAGTTAAAGTGGCATATTATTCTTAAACCAAGTATAAGGTATTAACATATAGTATTGTATCACATATTTTAGTGAAATGCAATATCTTTAAGCTTTTTTCATTAAACCTATTTTTTCTATTTTATTATTGTATAGGTAATTTATCGTGGACAAAAAGAAGTGTCCCCTCGTTTCTCCACATTCTAATAATCTTCTTCATTTAAGCTAGGGAATGTAAATTCCATGCTATTTTGTGATAAATATCCGTCTTCTTTATGTGTCTGCATAAATGTATTACTTCCTTTTAGGAAATACCTATAATAGGTTTCTTCTGATACATATCCATTTCCTAATATTATTGGGTCATCCCATGTTACGTCTACTCCATACCATTTTCCATCTAGCTGTACATAGTTCCACGCATGTGATTCAGTATCTCCATTTGAATTTGTAGCTGTTCCACTTACCAATGCACATGGTATGTTTAATTCATCTAATATGTATTTAAAACTTCTTGCATATCCTTCACATACTGCTTTGCCTTCAGTTAATGCACCTGATATAGAGTATGGTTCCATTGCTTCTAAATTTGTATCATAATCTATATTTTCAATAAGCCAATTATGTACTTCTCTTACTTTTTCATAATCGCTATATCCTTCTAGTTGCCTTGCTATTTCTTTTCTCATTGCTTCTAGTAAATTAAGTTTTCCATTTAATACTTCTGGGTTTTGAAAATCCCTTTTTAAGTATGAAGTGTTACTTCCATGTGAAATTTCTACATTATGTATTCCTAAATTAGACATTGTTCTTGTAGTTAATGTTAGTTTTTCTACGTCTATATAGAAGATATCTGTATTATCATATGTATATGCGTTCCAAGCTGATTGAAACGCTTCGTTTAATATGTTTTCACCATTTTCTGAATTTAATAAATCACTAAATTGTGTTCCGAAATCAATAGTATATGTTCCTGATTTCATGTTTTCTTTGTTTTGCTCAAAACTATCATATATTATTTTTCCATACTCATCTAGCTGGTCATAATAATATTTATAACCACTGCTGTCATATCCTTGCCCTTCGTTATATAAGTTTGATAAATCTGTATATTCCTGATTTGCGTATATATTCTGAGCTATTTCTGGACTTGAAACACTATTTGTCTTTACTAACACATTTGCATCTATTTCTATAGAACTTTCTTTATTTATAATGCCAAAAATATCTACATATACAATCTCATAAATTAGAAATCCTATTAATACTAAAATTAATATAGTTAATATAACTAATATTATTGATTTTCCTTTATTATTTCTCACTTTAATTTACCTCGCGCATTTGCTTTATCATTAAATCACCAAATACAGCATACCCCATTTTAGGGTCATTTACTAGTACATGGGTTACTGCACCTATGAATTTTCCATTTTGTATTATTGGTGCACCACTCATCCCTTGTATAATTCCTCCTGTTTTCTCTATCAATTCTTCATCTGTTACTTTTATAAGCATACTTTTATTATCTGAATTATTTTCTAAGAATATTTTTTGTATTTCTATTTCATAGTTTTCTACTTTTCCATTTTCTAATTCACACATAATTTCTGCTTTTCCTGTTTTTATTTCGCTTCTATTTGCTACTTCTAATTCGTTATTTTTATTTATGTTTAACCTAGACGTATCTAGCATATTTCCATATACTCCGAAACTTGTATTTTTACTAACACTTCCTATTGTTTTTCCATCTTCAATTATTCCTCGTATTTCTCCTGGAGAGCCTTCCTCACCTTTTACAATATCTATAATATTTGTAGTTACAAGTTCACCATTTGCTATGTCAATCAGCTCATAAGTATCTACGTCATTGATTCCATGTCCTAATGCACCAAATTTACCTGTTGATGGCTCATAAAATGTTATTGTTCCAACACCTGCGGCTGCATCTCTTACCCACAATCCTAATTTATATTCATTATTACTTGTTTTTGCTGGCAAGATATTTGCTACTTCTTCTTCATTTTTATCATTTATATATTTTATCTCTATATTACTTCCATTTGAATTATTTACACACTGTATTAATTCATCTGTATTATTTATTTCTATATTATTTATTTCTATTATTTTATCTCCAGTTTCAATACCTGAGTTTTCGTATGGCTTTTGTCCTTCTATTTCAGACATTCCAACAACCAATACACCTTCTGTATATAGTCTCATACCTATTGCTTTTCCTAGAGGAACAACTGTAGTTTTAGGGATTACATTAACTGTTACGTCTTTTACTGGAAAAAGATTAAACAAATTTAATTTTAATTCCATTTTTCCAGTATCTTCTACAATACTATTATTTAAATTACTTGATGCAGTTACTACATTTGTATTCTTTATATTAATTCCTAAAATTGTATTTAAATTTAGTGCTTCTCCTTGCATTAAAATTATATTATTGGGAAGCATACTAATATTACAAACATACAAGTATACTATTAATAGAAATAATATTATTAAAAATTTTTTTAAAATTTTCACTTTAGTTATCCTTCTTTCATAAATCAATTTATATATAGGATAACCATTGTTCAAAATTTTAAACTGTATTTTTACCCCAAATTGCTCAAATCAAAATTAGATTTATATAAATCATATCTTTCTCGTGCCAATGCTGTTAAATATGATTTTCTTATTTCGGCAATGTCATTTGAGTTATATATAATATTGGTTTCATCTTCATAATGTTCTATAGTTCCGTCTATTATATCATCTGTATCATAATCGGCTGTAGCTTTTACTATACAATTAAAACAGCCTGTTAATGTGTCTCCTCCGCATGCTTGTAAGTAGTAATGCCTCTCATCTGATTCTGACAATCTTGTCGTTTGTCTCTGGAAACTTGATGTTGGATATGCACCAATTATTGTTAAAGAGCCGTCTCTTACTCCTTGTATTAGTTCATCACAACCTGGCTTATGATACTCTCTATTATTGCTTCCATTTTCCTTTGCTATAATATAAATATTTTCTGCTGTTACAACTTCTTTGTTTATATTATTTGTTATAATTGCATAATTATTGTAATATCTATAACCTATTGACATTCCTTGCATAAAGCTTACTAAAGATACATTATTTAGTATTTTGTACCAGTCATCATTACTCATAACTGGCATTGCATAGTTATATAATGCTGTGCTACTGTAATTAGCTATAACTGTGCTTAAATTTGTTTCTATGCTTTTACGTATAACTGCTATTCTATGGTTATTAAATGCTGATGATGATAGCATTGGATCATTGTCTTCATCTGCATAAAATATTTTTGTATTTCCAGTATTTTCTGCTAAATAGTTGCCATCATTTCCTATTGGTGTAACTCCATCTTCATTTTTTAATGTATTGGCTTGTGTTATATCTCCTAACTTATCTCTTGCCCATAAACTAAATTCTCGTGCTTCATAGTAATAGTCAAATGCACTTGTACTTAACATATTACAATTTCTTGCATATTCTCTTATTGCAGCATCATTTACGTATGTTTTTATATAGTTTTGGTACCAAAATATTCTTGGTGTTCCGTCATCATTATATAATAAATTTCCGCTATCATCATGGTCTTGATAGATTTTTTGATTTTGATAGAATATATATCTATAATCGTCTGCTTTTGTTTCACCTGTTTCTTGATTTTCTATTGTAAGTAAATGTTCTGTTAGAAGTTCTGGCTCTATTAGGACACCATCATATCTTAATGCTTTATTTGCCTCATCTATATTTGTTACTAAATCTGGATTAATTAGATATCCTGATTTTGTAACATATCCATCTGTGCCGCCAAAATCGCCATATACAGTTATTTCATTGTCTAATGTATAATTTACAACTATTACATTTCCATTGTTTAGTCTGTATTTAGCAGAATAATATACATATGGCTTTAAACCAGTTTGATAGTTTTTTCCATTTAAGTCAATTGATACTTTTTCATCTTCATCAACACCAACTGTCGAATATACATTATCATAAGAACTATATATATAGTATCCATCATATAATGTGAATAATAATGCTGGTACATATATTTGTAAGTCAGATGCTGATAAAACATATTCATCTGTTGAAGTTAAAAGAGAATTATAGAAGGTGTTTACAGACGCCTCTATATCCCTTATTTTTGAGTCACTAATACTTGAATATTTATTGTTTGTTGTATTTATTTGGAACGCTTTTACTGCATCATAAGTAGCATTAATTAAGCTCTTGTCATATACAGTTTGCATTTTTATTGCATCTATTTGATTTTGAATATATGAAGCCATTACCATTGAGATTGGCACAATTATTATAACAAATATAATCGCTAAATGTTGTAATTTCATATTTCATTACCTTTCTTGCTTAATAAAAAAATAGAAGTAGAATAAATAATTACTCCACCCCTACATATATGTTATTGTAGAGACAGATTTTTTATATCTGCCCAACAATTAAAAGTTAATTTCCACTTGTACTACCATTAACAGATACTATTCCCGAATGTTGTCCAGCAATCTCATATGAATTATTTCCTGCAATTGCATAGAAGAAGTTTCTTAGCATTTGAGAGATTGTTTGGTTTGTATTTTTTACTGTAACAGTTATGATATCTCCTTCTTTAAGAGTTATTCTTCCTGTTGCATTTAACCTATCCATTATTTGTGTTGTATATATATTGTAATACAAATTTTCTCCTATTTTAGTTGCCTCTGCTTGTGTGGTTTTTACACCTGGGTTTTCGTCAAGTTGTTGTATTAGCATTTCTACGTCAAATGAGTTACCTGTTGAATTTAGTTCACCTAAATATGCCTCATAATCGTCTAATGTCATTTTTCCAGTTGTTCTAATATCATCAACAAATTCTATAGTTGCGGTTTGTACAGCTAGTTGAGATATATCGTCTGTTCTTTCGGCAAGTGACATTAATGGAAATATAAACATTAAAATTGCTGCTAAAAATATTGCGACAACTGTTATTAAACTATCTCCCATTTTAATACCTTCCTTTCTATGATATATAAGTATATTTTACTATTTTCTTTGGTATTAGTCAACTAATGTATAGATTATTACTCTTTTCTTCTTTGGTTTAATATTCGCCACTTCTCCTGTTTGTCCATTTGATTGTCCACTTAAATCGTTATATGTGTATTCTCCAAGACTTTCTCTAAATTGAGAGTCTTTATATTCCTCAATAAAGCTACGGTTTCCCCAGCCATTTATAGAGCTGTCTCCATAGTTATAGTTTATACCATTTCCACTTGGTGCTACAAAAGTACCACCAGATAGAAACATGTCTAGGTTTTGTTTGTAGTAATTTGTATTACCTGTCCATGGCTCGTGCCTTCTTGTTTCTTCATCCACATCAAAAGAACAAACTTTAACGTCCTGATTATTATCATAGTATCTATTAGTATATCCTGTACTCCACAAACTAACGTCTGTTTGTGTTTCGTATAATTCTAATGGTGTACCATCTGAATCTCTAAATATTACAGTATAGTTTTCTTTATAGTATTTATATAGGGTTGGGATAATAGTTTCTAATCCTACTATTCTATCTTCTCCTATCATATCACTTACCTCTGTGTATTCCATTAAAGCAGTTACATCAGAGCTCTGTAATACAACGTCACTTGTTTCCCTTGCCATAGTAAACATATATATAGCAAGGGAAAGCGCCATTATAAATACAAATATTGCAAACGCCATTTTTAAAGCATCTACTGCATTTTCCATAAATTAATTCCTTTTTTAACTAATTTGCTTGTATTCCTATTTGTGTAACACGTCCAGTATCTGGATCAAATCCAAGACTTACTGTGTATTGTCTTCCTGATAATATTTTACTTTTTATAGTATCAATTTCACCAGATGTTGTTCCCTTTGTACCTGTTGTTGTAGGCGCTGATATATCTTGTGCTATACCTTCTATTAGTGAAACCTTTTTTGATGGGTCTGTGGCAGTTACATTATGGCTTCTTACAGCTTCACATAGACTCTTTACTTGTGAACCGTTTTTTTCTCCTTCATAATTTAAAAATGTCTGATTATATATTTCGATTTGCTGTGGTGTCATATCTGCTGCACCTTCCGCTGTTTCACTGGCACCTCTAAATACAAGCATAGCTACACCTATAATTGCTATTGCTAGTAATATTGCCCCCGCGATAATTAGAGCTTTTGAAGCGTTCTCCATAAAAAATTCCTCCTTATATTTTTATCTATATGTTTTTTAATATTAATATCTTAATCCTCTGTTTCTGTAAAAGTTAATGATTTTACATTACCAGTTTTTTCATGATAAGTTATTTCTGTACATTCAAAATCTGCTGTACTGTATGAGTTTATAAAATTTTCAATTCCATTATTTAATATTTTTTCTGTTTCTATTGTTGTATAATCTTCTTTATATATAAGCTTTACATATACTTTTATAGAATTTTCTCCATTGTCTATGTATAAACCTTCGCTATCTTTTTCAATTCCATTTTTTGTATTTGTATCTTCTGTTTTATTCATAATGCTAACTAATTCTGTGCCTAACATTTTTGCTCGATAGTATGATTTATATTCATTGCTTATTTTTTGTGCTTCTTGCATTTCTATTCTATAATTGTATATTACATATGTTATAGTTGCTATAATAGCCATGAATATAATTAATATAATTAAAATTTTATTTTTCATAATATACTCTTTCATTATAATATTTTAAGTCTTTTTATGCAATACCTTTTGCTAAAATTCTACAAATTTCATATAATTCACTAATTTGGTATTTGAGTTAATTCCTGGCTCTTCCACACATTTAAAATATTTAGTCTCTGCTGTAGTTCCAGAAGGACCAGTTGTATATACTATTGAATTATCTTTTACTAGCTGTACAAGTTCACTTTGATCCATAGCCTCTAAATTTTTATATGTTTTAGTTCCTATCTTTAAATCAATTTGTATATAGCTAGTATTATCCGAAGCTTGTCCTACGTCTGCAATTCCATTTTGTGTATTTAATTTATTTGCCAAGTTTGCAAGTCCAACAATTTCATGTATTGTACAACGAATTGGTTCTATATCTCCTTCTTTATCAGGTCCTGCTGTTCCATAATACCTCAAAAATTGTTGATTGAAGGTTGCTATTTGTGTTTCTTCTATTTCTGCAGTAGTCGCAGCACTATATTCACCCATGGTCTTAAAAAGGTATACACCAATAGAAATTATCATAACGCCTATTAATATTTCAGCTGCCATAATTAGTGCTTTTGACGCATTCTCCATAACTTCCTCCTACTTATTTTTCTTCAAAGTACATAGAACTAATTCTACCATTTTTATTATTATATAATACTTCCTTACATTCAAATTGCTTACCTGTTCTAAATTCGTTATAAATTGTTGTTAAGTCTTTATATGCTTGTATTTCTGTAAGTAATTTTGCTGTTGTAGTATTTGTTTGTAAATAATTATATTGTATATCATAATCCAACATTGTACTTGGTGGGTTCATTCCAAAATCTAATGCTATTTCTCTATTTCTTTTTGAAGAATAATATTTTACACTTCTATTATTATATTCTCTTCTGTTTTCTTCATATTTTGATATTTCTTCTTCTATTTTCTTTTGATCTTGTGCAATTCTATCTATTGTATATGTTCCTGCAGGAAAATATGAAGAATTTACTATTCCATCTGTTTTTACTGTTATCTCTATACTATCATAACCTTCATATCTTACGTCTTGTGAATTATTATAGTCCTCCCTAAGATTTGCTAAAGATAAAAGTTCACTACCATATAGTGTTCTATTAAATTGCTCAAATCTTTTCATGTATTCTGCACCTTTTAAATCTCCTTCAGAATCTTCTTTTTCTTGTTCCAAATTTGATAACTGGCCATATCCAAATACAAGTAAGCCTATTACTAAAATTGCTATTAAAACAGAACCTGCCATAATTAGTGCTTTTGATGCATTCTCCATGTTTTATTTCCTTTCTTTTATTAATAAGTTGCTGCCATACCACTCATTGAAGTACTCATACTTGTAATACCTATAAATACTAGAGGTATAATTAAGTATCCAACAAATATTACAATCATTGGTGCAAAACCTATTCCTCTACCTATCATACCTTTCTTAGAAATTAATCTTTCGTTTGATTCTTTTCTACGTGCTTGATAATAGTCTCTTTCCGTATCTAGCTCATCAAATGCATCCGCAATAGGTATTTTCTCAACAGCTGCTTGTAAGCTTTCTACAATACGTATAAACTGTTGATATGATACGTCTTCTTTTAATTGTTCTAGTGCTTCCCAAGGTCCACTTTCATAGTTATTAACACATTTGCTTATTGGCTCTTTGAAGATATTTGCATACCTTTCAAGCCATTCTAGTATAATTTCAACATTTACCCTCTCTATTCTCATAAGCATTAGAATAATCGTTTGGAATTGCATTACTTCATCTTCCATTTCTAGTTGTCTCATTTTAGCTTGGAATTTTAGTATCCATATTGGTACATTATATGCAATTACTGCAAATACCATTGATAATAGTACTTCAAACCATTGCATATTTTCACTATTTACTAATTGTATTTTTCCTAATACTCTCTCTGCTGCTACTTGAATTTCATCTGCTGAACTTTCTAGATAATCTTTATTTATTCTTCCTCTTTCCATTTCTCTGACTATATCATCCACTGTAACAGATGTATCTCCCTTGAAATGTAATATATAGTCATTATCTGATTCCGTTATTGCCATTGCGTCCCTTGTGGCTGCTTCCGACATTTGACCTATAATATCATAGTCTGCCGTCGGATCTGTATAAACATTTTGAATTACTATATTATGTAAATACATAATTATAATTATGGATGCTATAAATGTAACAATACACAGTAAAATTCTATTTATGTATATCCATTCCATTTTATCTTTTGATGCCGCATCCTTCATATCTTGTTGTAATTTCCTGTATTCTTTTGTTCCTTGTTTTGGAATAAATAAGTCTACAAATTTCTTTACTATTTTTATTTTATATAATTTTGCTTGCCATGGATTTTCTGTATTTTTTGTATTCATGTTTACAGATCCATTGTCTTTTAACTTTCTTGTAAGTAAATAACATATAAATGTCATTATTAATATGAATATTTGCATTATCATACCTGCTTTTCCTTGATAGAAAGAAGCAGTAAAGCTAAATTGACCTACAGCCCAATTCTTTATAGGTTCCATAAATAGTATTGGAACTATTGCGATAAGTGACAAACTTTGGAAAACATAGTCTAGCTTATCTCTTTTTAATATTTCTAGTTGCATTTCTTGTGTAATATTGTTTAAGTTTTTCAAGTATAATGAAGCCCCATCTACTTTTCTATCACCAAATTCCTTTGTAAGATAAGAAATTCCTGCAAATTCTTTTAAATATGCATTTGGTGCTATATCATAATATTTTTCAAGTTCACCTTCTGGGTCATTTGAAATAAGTACTTCATATATTTTTTCGGCTTGTCTTGACATTTCTGGTTGCTCATCATCTTGTGCAACTTGATATATTGCTTCCTCAACCATGTTATATTCATGGTATGCATGTCTAATTTCTGAGAAGAAATTGATTTGTTGTTTTAATAATTTATTATCTATTTTATCAACCATACCACCTATAATAGTATCTGTTAAAAATACTTCAAATACTAATAGGAAAACCATTAATAATGTATTTTGGTTTGTCATCATTACTATTATTATTGTTAGTGGTATTATGATAAGTATTGCATTAGTTAATATTTTTGATGCTTGCTGTCTTGTTAAATATTCATCATCTATATTTATTATTTCAAGTCTTCTTCTTATTTTTAATAAATATCTTTTTATAAATGGTATTTTTAAATATTTAACATATAGCTTTTGATATAGTATTTCTTTTGTAAACTTCTTTTCTTCTGTTCCTGCTCTTAGTTTTTGTATTTCCCTTATTCCTGATGCTTGCATTTTTCTTCGAAGCATTAAATAAGCAAGTACTATAATAACAAAGAGAACTCCTATACCAATTAACATATACATTAATATATCATTAGACATTGATTAAGTAGCACCTCCTTGCTATTATTCTGTCTTTTTAGGTTTTCTTCCTCTTTTTGTTGTAGTTGTTGTAGCTGGCGCTGTTGCTGTTTCAAATATATCACTATCTGGTATATCTTCTGAATTATCATATCTTTTCATTTTTATTCCCCAATTTTTTTCTAGGAATTTATCAAATTCTACTACGTCGGCATCGTCCATGTTATTTCTCATTTCACGAATATTATGTTCTGAAATAGGGTTTGTAAGTACATATGTACCATCATGATATTCTAGGATATTAACATATTTATACAATTCTTTATTTGTGCTTTTTGTAAAATATATTGTTGCATTATCCATGAATTTGTCTAATTTTCCTTCTATTGTCTTTTCTTTTCTATGGTCATATGTATATTCATTTTTTTCTTCTACTGGTATACATTCTGTTACTCTTTCTATATATCTTCTACCTCTAAAATCTTTTACTAAATGTATATCAAAGTTTAAAACTTGAACAACTTGCTCTTCTGCTGTTTTTTCATTTCTGAACACACCAGCTCTAAGCATTGAGTTACGAAGCGCGGTTACTAAGTCTGGGAATGTTTTAGCATGGTGAGTAAATAATGTAAATTTAGATGCAACCTGTGCTGATTGAATCATCCAAGATGCAACCGGGTCTGTAGCAACCTCTCCGGATTATATTAACAGAACCGTCAGTCTTTTTCTGGACATCCAAGCATTCTTGCCCAGAAACTGTTTCTGTCTCACGCATTGATAAAATATTTCTTGTTGGATATATTTTTCTTAAGTGAAGCTCGAACGCTGTCTCTGTGATACGAAGGTTCATGGTTTCGTATATATTTTCTATCATAGCCATAAGCATTGTTGTCTTTCCGGCATCCTTGTTCACCAGTAAGTGATATAATTCTTGCACCTTTTACCAAGAATTTTAATAAATCTATTGTTTCTTCTTTTCCTGGGAAACGAACAATTTGTTCTAGTGTTGCACGTTTTACGTCGAATTTTCTTACGAAAAATGCCCATGTTTCCGACATACTTGGCCTAACAACAACGACACGAGAACCATCTTTCATTTCATTGATTTTATATCCATTTGTATCAGATAACTGTCCAGGGTTATTGTATTTGTATATGTTTTGACATACTCTTTTTAATTCTGCTTCTGTTCCAAATGATAAAAATGCTAAACGTATTGATTTACCAGCATACATAATCCAAATACTGTCACATGCACGTGGTACTTTATGTTCTGCTATTTGAGATAAATAATCGCCATCTACTTGTGCAACTTGGCTTAAGAATGATTCTGGAAGTCCAGATACACCTCCTGAAATACCATCTATATTCATATCTCTTATCTCATCTATACTACTGTATCCTTTATATTTTTGATATATTCTTTGTACTACTACATTTATTTTGTCTTCCAATGTTAGTACAAAATTCTCTTTTTCATATATATCATTTATTTCTTCATCTGTTATAACATAGCAAGGTTTTGATTCACCTTCAACATATTTAAGTCTAGCTAAATCATACTTTTTAATTATTTCTGATAAAGCTTCATATCCAAATTCCTGTTTATACATGTATAGTATAATTTCGAATTTGTCTTGTGCAGTTAAAAGTGAAGGTATGTCAAATGGAATTGCTTTAGATACGTTTGTTTCGTCTACACCATATTCCTTGTATAATAAGTCATAAATTAACTCTTTTATGTATTTTTTATCATTAACATCTCCATAGGTACAACCTTTTAGGGCTCTTTTTAATTCATATTTTTTATTTTTTCTTCTTTTTAGTTCTTCTTCTGAAAGTCCTATATCATACAAGTTAATTTTAGTTATTTCATCAAGTCTTTTCTTTATGAACTCTATCATCATATCTAAAGTGTATGTTTTATCATCAATTTCTAAGACGTCTTCTTTTTGTTCATTTTTTCTTTTCTTTATGAAATTCAATAGTAATGCTATTGCTATTATTACAACAATTACTATTAACAATAAGTTTACCATAGTCTACTCCTTTCTAAAGGACTATATCTTCATTTGCAATTCCTGTAATTTATATATTATTGCATCATCTGCTCGGTTTGTTTCATTTAAAAATAAATGGTTTCTATCATTTTCATCAATATTTTTAAGCTTTAAGAAAAAGTCTATTACCTTTCCTTCTGAACATGCTTCAAAATATAATGTATTGTATGGTATTGCTAAAATTTGGTTTCTTTCCTTCATATATCTTGTTACATTTTTTATATTATATTTAGAATGTGCATCATATCTTCCCATTAATAGCATTATATTTTTTCTTTTATAGAAGTCGTTGCTTTCTTTTAATTCTATAAAATCGTTAATTGTCTTTAATCTTTGTGTTAAGTTAACCACTATTATGTCCGATACATTTATTATATCTTCTTCTACTCTTTCTTCCATTCTTCCGCATAAGTCCACAAAAATCAAGTCATAATACCTATCTGCTATTCTTAATATTTCTGGATATTCCTTGCAAATTTGACTGTATTCATTATAGTCTTCTGTATTAGGCGATAATAGTACGTCTAGTCTATCTCTTAATATGGTTTTAGAATAGTTTCTAACTATATCATTACTTGTTTTGTTACTTGCTAAAACCTTAATTAATCCTTCTACTCCAGAGTCTACACCAATGCTTACTTTTTGGTTTGTTATTATAGGTTTGTTAAGTCTATCCAACTCCCAAAAACAGTTTTCTAATGTTCGATCTTTAAAATTAGTTGAGACTATTAATATTTTATAACTATGTTCTACAGCCATTTGTGTTGCAACAGCAACCAGTGATAATGTTTGTCCAGTTTCTTTTCGTTCATTGCTTTTAAAGGTTATTATCGCCATTATTAAACTCCTTTTTCTAATTGTTTAAATATTTTCTTTATTTTTGAATACTCATCTTGATTTAATATTTGTTCTACTATGTATATTAGTGCTTCTTTATATTGTGCACTTAACTTTTTAAACTTAATCTTTGCTACTCTTTGATTTTCCGCTATAACGCTTTGATCTCCTACTTCATATGGGAAATATATTAATTCTTCATTCCATATTATTTTATATCCTAAAGATAAATAGTCTAAGTAGTCATTGTCTTCTTTACTTGCTGTTTTAGAAAAAAGTACTTTTGTTAAGTTAATTACTTCTGTAAGTCCACTTAATATTTCAAGTCCTTTCTTTAGTGTGTATAAATCAAATCCTGTAACAAAATAGTTCCTTTCTGAATTATCAATTTCAAAATTCATAAGGCTTGTATATGAATCTATATCAAGTAGCACTATGTCATATGGTAGTTCTGTATGTAATGGCATTCCAAGATATTCTTTTATTTCTTCGTAGCTGCAAAATCCTACAGCTACGTCTATTTTTTCAAATTCAGTAATGTACGCTTTAGTAGGCTTTATAACTGGAACTATATATTTTGCCTTTTGATTAATTGTTGAATCTATTACTAAAACTTTTTTATCTGTTGCTACTAAAATTTTAGCTATGTATAATATTAAGTCTATTTTGTCATAACACCCTATAAAGCTTATTCTTCTCATATTTCCTCCTAAATTTTATTCTATCCACCTATTGATTCTATATATAATTCTCTTTCTTCTTTTAAACTTGTTATTTCATCTTCTGTTTTATCTATTACATTATCTGCTGCATTCTCATTATTTACTGCATTATTTATACCAGGTCTTACTAATGCATTATTTGAATTTAATACTGTTAGTAATTCATTTTTAGCTTCTTGAACAATATTTGGGTCTCTTTCTATTAATGCTCTTGTTTCATCATTTGGTACATATGTTACTGTTGCAGCCTCTTGAATGCCTGGTTCTACATATCTTGTAGCATATAATTTAGCACCATTCATTTGATATGATTCAACTATAGCACAACTCATCATTAAGATTTCTTCTTCTGTTAAATCCATCCAAATACAATTTTCTGAATCTACACCAGCTAATGTAGGTATTGTTACTTCTTTGTGAGATACTACTATTAGATTTCTACCATCTGGTGTTCTTAATCTTATATCAATATATTCTCCAGTTTGTAACTGACTTGGCAATGTTATAACATTGTACTCTTCGCTTCTTAAATCGTCTCTTATTTCTTCTCCTTCATAAGTTAAATCAGTTGTTAAAATAGCACCTGGATTCAAGGCAACTTTTGCTTTAAGTCCTGTTGGGAAAAGTGTACCTGTACTATCTGCTACTGAATTTCCTTCTGTATCTCTTGTTTGAGCACTATAAAATGTAGATGTATCTGTGGCTACACTTAAATTCACTTCAACGCCTTGAACTTTATCAGCAGTTATTTCTGCCCCTGATTCTATTGTATCCACAACAACATAAGCATATACAGTATGTGCTAATGCCTCCTCCATTTCACTATTTAATTTAGATATTTGTAATATTAAAAATGCTATTATTATCCCTGTTATTAACAATGTTATTAAAATTCCTAATAAAAAAGAATTATTTGCTTTTCTTTGCATTGGATTCATTGCCATAATTTATTCCTCCTTATTTTTGACAAAATACTATTTCATATTTTATTTTACAACAACATACAAGAAAATACAATAATATTAAGCTTGTTGTAATAAAAACTTAATATTATTGTAATATTTTTGTAATATTATTGTAATATTTCTATCTTCTCCTACAAAAGCAACAGTTCTGTCTTCTTTCTGTATTATTTCTATTGCCTAGAAGTAAAACTGGATTTGTTTGATTTGTAGTAACTGTAAATTGTGCTTGTGCGCCCGTATTAGTGGTTTGAAATTGGTTATTTGAGCAACTATTACAATCATTGCAATTATTAATTTTTGTAATTATTTTACATATTGCTCGAGCAATAATTGCAGTTATATATGAAAGAATAGTATACACTATTGCAAGTATTAGGAAATCGGAACCAACCACAGCATATGTTAAAACTAAATATATAGCAAAAAAAGTTGCAGCCACTAAGCAAGGACATTTTAGTATTTTTAATAACACTACTGATAAAATTATAGTCGCAACTGGAAGTGCAAAAAATAATAGTAATAATGTATTCATAAATTTTCTCCTTTTAATATACTGTTTTAATATATTTTATGTTGATACATTATTATTTGTTACTTGATAGAAATTATATTAAATATATAGCGATTCTTTTTATAATTTATAAAGACTTCAATATAAATTATAAAAAGAATCGCTCTTAATTATTAAAATATATTTAATCATAATCGACTTTGATTAACATTAATCCATGTGCTGGTAAAGTTTTGCCTGCTTTAGTTCTGTCTTTGCTTTCAATTATTTTAGGAATATCATCTGCTTTTATTTTTCCGAAGTCCAACGTCTACTAAAGTTCCTGCTATTATTCTTACCATATTGTATAAAAATCCATTTCCAGTTAAATCTATTCCTATTTTATCTTCTTCTGATATTATATTAGATGAATATATCGTCCTAACGCTGCTTTTACTGCTAGTTCCACTTGATTTAAATGCCTTAAAGTCGTGTTCTCCTTCAAAATATTTTATAGCTTTTTTCATTTCTTCTACATTTAACTTTACTGGCATATGGTACACGAGGTTCCTATAAATTGCTGTTCCATATTTTGAATTGTCTATTACATATCTATATGTTTTCTTTTTACAATTAAATCTACTATGAAAGTTTTCTTCTACTTCTTCAGCAGATTTTATTCGTATAGAATTTTTTACCTGTGAATTTATTGCTATTGGTATTTTTTCTATATCAATATTAGAATTCGTCTTAAAATTAGCCACTTGTCCAAGTGCATGAACCCCTGCATCAGTTCTTCCTGATGCAATAAGGTCTACTTTTTCTTTTGTAACATTTTCTATTGCTCTTTCTATTTCACCTTGAATATTTAATTTATTTGGTTGTTTTTGCCAGCCATTAAAATCTTTTCCATCATATTCTATAACTAACTTAATATTTCTCATTTTCTATTCCTTATTTGTAGTTTCTTTTTTATTATCTTCTGTTTCTTTGTTTTCACTCTTTTTGATTTTTACTTTTTTGGTTCTATTCTTCTTTGATTGCTCATTTCCAAATTTCTTTGTTACTAAATTTTTTATAAGGATATTTTTTAAAGCCTCTTCCTTTAAATCTACTATTAAATTACCATCTTTTGCGATTGATATTTTACTTGTTTCTTCTGATATAACTATAGCAATAGCATCAGTTTCCCTTGATATCCCTATGGCTGCTCTATGTCTTGTTCCGAGTCCTTTTGATATGTGATTATCATCTGACAATGGTAATATACAAGCTGCTGCTGCAATTTTATTTTTACTTATTATAACCGCACCATCATGTAAAGGTGTTTTAGGCTCAAAGAGATTTACTAATAGCTGTGGAGATACTTCTGCATCTATTTTTACTCCTGTATCCATTATATCATTTAATTGTATATCTCTTTCTAATACAATTAAACCTCCAACTTTATTATTAGACAGCTCTTTTGCGGCTATTACAACTTTATATATATCTTCTTTAGTTTTAGTTTCTAAACTTTTTTCAAGTCCTATTCCAAAAAATTTAGTAAATTTATTTGTTCCTAATTGTTCTAGCATCCTTCTCAATTCTGGTTGGAATATAACCATTAAAGCAATTACACCATATGTAGTAAATATTGTTAAAAACCAGTTTAATATTCTAAATTCAAATATTCCACTTAATATTGTTACAAATACTATTAGCACAATTCCTTTTAAAAGTTGCCATACTCTTGAACTTCTTGCAGATTTTATAAATTTATATGCTATGTATCCAACAATAAGGATATCTAATATAAATATTATTAACTTAAATGGGTTATTTGAAATATCTACAACATATTCTGTTATACTTGTCCAAAATCTATTTATGTTTAATGAAAAAACATCCATATACTTTCCTCTTTTTATTACATACTTATTAAATAATATATTAGTGATGAAGCTACTGCAAGTACCATTAATACTGCAAGTATTGCAGCAACTATTCTTGTTGCAATTTTACCCATATCTCTTCTATTTTTTTGCTTTTTATTTGTTTTTTTCATTTTTCTAAGCCTCTTTATTTTATTTAGGTTTTATTTATAGGGTTTCCTATAACCTTTTTAATAATATAGATTTGAGAATAATGAAGTTAAGTCAAATGGTGCTATTGTTTTTGGTGCACCATAATCTACTCCATAAGTTTCTACTGTTATGCTTTTTATAACTGGTTCTTCTTTTGGAGTATCAGACAAAATTTCATTTCCATCTTCATCCTTTGGTTTTTCATAATCTTCATCTACTTCTTCATCTCTATAATATACTTCTACATTAGCAACTTTATCTACTACGTCCATTCCTTCTATAACTTTTCCAAAAGGTGCATATATTCCATCTAATTGTGTGTTATCTGCTGACATTATAAAAAATTGGCATCCTGCTGAATTATATCCTTCTTCTATATAACCATATGTGCTGTAGTCGCTTCTAGCCATTGATATAATGCCTTTTTCGTGCTTTATGTTATTATCATTATCTCCATTTGCTATAAATTCACCTTTTATATTGTATTCAGTATTTAGAAAGTCCTCAAACTCTGAATTTACGTTTTTATCTTCATCCGAATTATTTTTCTCATATTCTTTTTTATACTTCTTGAAAGCAGAATATGAATCTATTGCAGTATCATCATCTAGTGTATACTCTCCATCATAATACTCGTCTAGTATTTCTTCAAATAATTTTTTGCTATTTAGGACTTCATCTAAATCATATATATCTTCAAGTAGAGGAGATGCTGAAGTATCTCCATTTCTTGTGCCACCTTGTATAACGAAATTTGGCATTGTCCTATGGAAAGTAGTTCCATCATAAAAACCTCTATTTGCTAATCTTATGAAATTTGCAACAGTATTTGGTGCTTTATCTGGATATAATTCTACTTTTATAGTTCCATAATTTTCTATTTCTATAGTTGCCACTGGATTTGGTATATCTAATGTCATTTTTTTATATATTCCATAGCTTGCAAAAGCAATGCCTGCTACAACTAAAATAATCCCTATTATTAATAAAACTCTAACTCCTATTTTGTTCATTTTTCTATTCCTCTCTTTTTGTAATTTTACACAATGGTTCCTTTATTATTTTCATTTGCTATCATCTATTAAATTGCATAAATATAATAACACAAATTTTATTTTATTACAAATGAATAATAATCTACATTATTAAATTATCAAATACAAATTGTTCTTGCATTCTCTTTAATGATTGCTTAATTGTTCTCGCTCTAATTTCTCCAATTCCATCAACTTCATCTAATTGTGGAATATCTGCCGCCAAAATATGTTGAAAAGATTTGAAAGATTTTACCAAGTTTTCAACAATAGTACTTGGCATTCTTGGTATTTTGCTTAAAATTCTATAACCTCTAGTATAAACACCAACCTCATCATAATTATCAAAATCTTCATATCCTAGAAGATTAGCTATTTTCTCTGGTTTTATAAGGTTTTCATATACAATTGTTTTTAACTCTTGCAATATTTTATCAGCACTTCGTTTCTTTCCAGGTGCAATATAATCTTTTATTAGCAAAAGTTCTTCTTTCTCTAAATCTCCAACAGTTTCGTCAAGTTGCATTTCTAGAAGTCTTCCCTCTTCTCCAAGTTCATCTATAGCCTTATCTACCTCTTGTACTATCTTCATTACAAGTTCAGCTCTTTGAATTGCAGTAATCACATTTTCAAGTGTTACTATATCATTAAACTCATATTCATTAAGTACAGTTATCTTATTGTCAAAAACTTTTTTATACTTTTCTACAATTTGCAGAGCTTGATTTGCCTTTGATATAACGTCTGCTGAATTTCTTAAAACATATCTCTCATTTCCCCTAAAAAGAGTTATTATGCCCCTTCTTTGAGAAATGCTAATTACTAAAGATCCGGTTTGTTTTGCAGTACGCTCTGCTGTTCTATGTCTTGTACCAGTCTCATTAGTATAAATTTCTGGAGATGGTATAAGTTGAGTATTAGCATACAAAATTTTCTTAAAATCCGAACTTAATATAATTGCGCCATCCATTTTTGCAAGTTCATATAATTTTGCTGGGCTAAAATCAACGTCTAATTTAAATCCCCCATCAACTAGTTTTAAAACAGACTCATTATCTGCTACTGCTATTAGGGCACCTGTTTTAGCATTTAATATATTCTCTAAACCATTTCTTATAGCGGTACCAGGTGCTATCAATTTCAAAACTTCTGCAATACCATCTGCCAACTCACTCACTCCTTTGTCACTTTAGTGCCTGTCACCAAACTGCCACTTTTGTCACTTTTGGGGACAGGTCTATTTCCGACAAAGTTGTCGGATTTAGGGACAGGTCTATATATTTATTTTAATTGTAAAGCTTTTATTGCTTCGTTTATATTCCTAACCCCTATTATATCTAATTTATACGTTTCTTTCAATAGTTTTTTATTACTTTCTGGTATAATACATTTTTTAAATCCTAACTTTTCCGCTTCTTTTATTCTTTTTTCTATCATATTAACAGCTCTTACTTCTCCTGTAAGTCCTACTTCTCCTATTGCTACCACGTCCTGTGGTATACTTATATTCTTATAACTTGAAGTGCATGCAAGTATCACACCCAGGTCTACAGCAGGCTCTGCCAATTTTATACCACTTACCACATTTAGATAAACATCTTGTCCTCCTAAGTTTACTCCTGCTTTCTTTTCTACCACAGCGATTAGTACTGCTAACCTATTATAATCTATTCCATTTGCGGTTCTCTTTGGTATTCCAAACACACTAGGAGTAGTAAGCGCCTGTAGTTCTACTAAAAGAGGTCTTGTTCCTTCCATGCTGTCCACAATTACAGAACCTGCTGGATTGTCATTTCTTTCTGAAATAAGTATTGAGGATGGATTTGTAATTTCTACCATTCCTTCATTTTTCATTTCAAACATTCCTATTTCATTAGTTGAACCAAATCTATTTTTTACACTTCTTAATATCCTGTATGAAAAATATCTTTCTCCTTCGATATATAACACCGTATCTACCATGTGTTCTAGCACTCTTGGACCTGCAATATTTCCGTCCTTCGTAACATGTCCTATTATAATTGTAGTTATTCCATTATCTTTGCACATTCTCATAATTCTTGCTGTTATTTCTCTAACTTGACTAACAGTTCCAGCTGCTGAAGTAATCTCTTCTGAATACATTGTTTGTATAGAATCTATAATCACAAGTTTCGGATTTATTGAAATTATCGCATCTTGAATATTGTCAATGTTAGTCTCTCCTAAAAACATTAAATCATCATTATTTATATTTAGTCTATCTGCTCTAATCTTAACCTGCTCTGCCGACTCTTCACCTGAAATATATAGGACCTTTCCTTCTCCTTTGACTTTATCGCAAAGCTGTAAAATAAGTGTAGATTTACCAATTCCAGGCTCTCCTCCAACTAGCACAAGAGAACCTTTAACTAAACCTCCACCTAAAACTCTGTCTAATTCACCTATTCCAGTACTTGTTCTAGCAGTCTCTATACCTTCTACATCTTTTAACTTACGAGGAATACTCCTCTCTTTGTCTAAACTACTCTTTCCTCCCGCAGTGTTTGAAGTATTCACTATCTTTTCTTCATAAAAACTATTCCACTCATTACATGCAGGACATTTTCCCAGCCATTTAGCTGATTCATATCCACAACTACTACACACAAAAATTGTCTTTGCCTTCGCCATAACTTATTACATACTCCTCCTTGTCACTTTGGTGCCTGTCACCGAGCTGCCATTCTTGTCACCTTTTGGGACAGGTTCAATATTTTTCTCTACTATTCTCATAACTGTTCTTTTGCTGATACCAAGTATTCTAGCTATTTGAGCTATTTCAATTCCTTCAATTTGTGATATTTTATAAATATATTTATTTCTAATTGCTGTATTAAATGATAATATTTCTAATAGATTTTCTACATGAATAAATTCTTTTATATATGTTATTGCCTCTTCGTCAGTTAATTCACCTTTCACTTCTAGCTCTATTTTAAAATATTCTCTATTGTCCACTTTTTTATTATATGTAATAAACTGATTTAGTGCTTTTTCTTTATGTTCATCAAATAAACTCAAAATAAATTCTGTATCTGTTATATTTATGTTTCCCGCTTCTATATAATCTTTATAACTACTCCATTTATAATTTTCTAAATTACTGATTTGAGCTTTACATGGATTGTTATGTATATAGCTTATAAGATTAAATAAATACTTTTCATCATTGACACTGATACTCTTATATCTATCTTGAAACAAATGGCCTACTCTATCATATTTGTTATTAAAATATTTAGCATAAGAGCTACATAATTTATGCATGATTTTAGAAATATTATCATTTTGATCATATATTACAATATGTACATGATTTGACATTAGCACAAAAAGATATAATTTATATTTATATTCTTCTTTTGTATTTTTAATTAGATTTATTAATTTTTCTCTATCATTCTCACACAAAAAAATATCTTGTTTGTTATTACCTCTAATAATAATATGATATGTCTTTGTTAATGTTTTTAGGTTCTTTCTTGATACTCGGGGCATAATATTTTCTCCTCTCTTTTTATTTACCCCCTATGTATGACATTAATCAAATTCTTCTAAAATAGATTTCACATTAAAAATATAGCATATTTTTAATTAATATGCTATATTTTTCACTAAATATTTACAAATTTTGTTAATATTTTTTCATGTTTATTTCTCACACCTGTCCCAAAAGGTGACAAGAGTGGCAGCTTGGTGACAGGCACTAAAGTGACAAGATGAACATTGCGTGTGACCATGCTAGTCCTATTACCCAGTTTGGCTGCATTGTGTGGTTATCTATTTGTTCTCCTAAAAAGCCATGCTTGTTACTGCTATTTACTATAAAATCTATGCATTCTTGTGCTTTTTTCTTTTCTCCTATTTCTTTGTAATACATTGCCATCCATAATGTTGATATTGCCCATGGACTATTTCCTTCTCTGTAATGGTCTCCTTCGAATCTTAAGTATCCTCCAGTATATGTCCTAAGTGTCATGTTTATTTTTTCTACTGTATTTGTTACTCTCTTTTCTTTTGGTTTATACATTTTAAATGGTACTACCGTTCCTAATATGCTTATGTCTGTTATTTCGTCTTCTGCATTCCTTTTTAGTGTTTTTGTATTTTCATTATACATATTTGTATTTACATATTTTTCTATTTCTTTTTTATAGAATTCTAATTTTTTGCTTAATTTATTTATGCTTTCTAGTTTTAGTCTATTTTTTTCTTCATATTCTGGTTTAAATACTTCATACATTTCTTCTATCGAATTAAATGCCGCATATATGCTTGCAAGTGAGTAGAGACTCACCCCCTCATGCATTTCCCATAAATCGTAACTTACTGGAAGTTTGTTTCTATCTTCTGTATGATATGTTTTTTCTATTTCGTTTTTTACTATATCGCTATCATCATGTAATCCTAAAATATTGTCCATATATATGCATAAAAATTTTACTGCGTTTTCGCACATTTTTAATACTTCTTTTAGGAATTTTTTATCTTTTGACTCTTTATAATGCTCACATGCGCCATATACTACTCCTGCTGTTTCGTCTATTTGATATCCCCAACAAGGTGCTAAACGTCCATCTGTATAAAATCTCTGTTCCCACATTCCATTTCTGCTTTGTGTATTTTTGCAAAATACTTTATAGAATTTTTCTGTTTCTTTGTTCATATTTAGCCTATCAAATGCTCTTGTTATAAATACTGCATCGCGTGGCCAACAGTAACCATACCTACCACATTGAGTTAAATTTTCATCTACTTCTACTGCTGCTGCTACTCCTCCTGTTTCTTTATTTGTTAATAGCGGAAATAGAAGTATGCTTCTTTTATATACCTTATTAAACTTTTTGTTATATTCACTACTTTCTTCTTTTAGCTCTATGTTGATATGCTCTTTTACATATTTTTTCCAATATTTTTGCACTGTATTTTGTTCTGCTTCTGCATCTTGTTTTCTAATATTTTCAATGTTTTTCCACATTTCTTCTGGATTTACTTTGTCATTTTCCACTATATATAAATATATATCAAGTTCTTTAGTTTCTCCTGGTTTAATTACACCTAACTCATAATTAATGCTGGAATCAGAGCTCATACCTATATAATCTTTGTCTTGTATTACTCCACTTCCTATGTTATTATCCGTATCATTTAGTTGATGCGCATTTATATGCCTTTTTGAGAACATGCATAATGTATTATTATGGCTATATTGCATTAATACATTGTTTTCTATTTTTGAACCTACCATATTGTTTGGATTTGATAATAGTTTTGAGTGTACTAAAAAATTTACATTTAAATCAATAATATTATTATTCTTAAAGATATACCTTTTTATTAAAACACTATTTTTATTTGAAACGAAATCCACTTGTTTAATTCCTAAATTAAAATATGTATTTTCTATTTCTGTATTTAACACATTAGTATCTTCTGTATAGTATTGATTATATCTATTATTTTGGTCTTCATGTAAATATATTATACAAGAGTCATTTATTTTGACTCCTGTATGAAAAAAATCCAAAAATTGCTTAAAATCAGGTGTATTGTACATTAATCTTAACATTTCCCCATGATATGTAAAACTTGCAGTTATATCTTTTCCTCCAATTATAGCATCATTAAAATACTTATTTTTCATCTGTTTTTTCTCTCCCATTTTAAGTTATTTGTTTTCAACTATTTTTACTATTTGAGACTCTAATTCTTTTAGTCTCTCTTTAATTCTAACTATGTCTGCATCAGTACTATCTTTTTGCAAATATTCTTCTTTAACTATAGTAGACATATCTTCTAATTCTTCTTTTAGAGTATTCATTCTTTCTAATACTTCTAATCTTAAATATCTTTCTCTTGCTTTGTCCTCTGTCTTTCCTACCATTTCTATGTCTTTTCCTAGTTCATATGTCTCACCATAGTCAGGTATTGTTATTGGTATATTAGTGTTTTCCTCCAATTTTTGTTTTAAAACTACTTGTCCTTCTGGCTCTCCATGTACTAAAAAGATATGTTTTGGTGGATATGTAAATGAATATACAAAGTTCATAAGCCATTCTTGGTCTGCATGTCCAGAATAACCCTCTATATATTCTATTCTAGCATTTACAGCTATTTCTTCACCAAATATTTTTACTTTTTTCTCTCCATCTACTAATTTTCTTCCAAGTGTTCCTGGTGCTTGGTAACCAACAAAAAGAATTGTACTATTTGGATCCCATAAGTGATGTTTTAGGTGATGCTTTATTCTTCCTACTTCACACATACCACTTGCAGATATTATTATTGAAGATTCTTCACTTGCATTAAGTGCTTTTGATTCATCTGCTGTTCTAGTAAATTTTAGTCCAGAAAACTCTAATGGATTATCTCCTTCGTTTATTATTTTTTGAGTTTCTTCATTAAATAAATTCATATTTTCCTTAAATACTTCTGTTGCAGATATTGCAAGTGGACTGTCCACATATACAGGAATGCTCATTAATTTCTTGTATTTTTTGTAGAATTCTTCATCATGTTTTACCTCTTTTATTCTATTTAATTCATATAGTATTTCTTGTGTTCTACCAACTGCAAATGATGGTATAACTACTGTTCCACCTTTTTCTAATGTTTCGTATACCACATTTAAGAAAATTTCTGCTTTATCGTCATTTCTCATATGAAGTCTATTTCCATAAGTAGATTCCATTACTAAATAGTCTGCTTCGCTTATCATTGTTGGCGGTGATAAAAGTGGAATATCATTATTTCCCAAATCTCCTGTGAATACGATTTTCTTTGTTTCGCCATTTTCTGTAATCCATACTTCAATAATGCTTGAGCCTAGCATGTGTCCTGCATCATTGAATCTTGCTTTTATATTTTCATCTATGTCAACTATTTCATCATATTGCACTGGTCTAAATATTTCTAATGATTTAGCTGCATCCTCTGCTGTGTATAATGGTGGAAGTGGGTCTTCTCCCTTTCTTTCTCTTTTTCTATTTTTCCATTCTACTTCCATTTCTTGTATATGTCCGGCTATCTGGAAGCATAATAGAGCACAAATCACATGTAGCCTTTGTTGCTATAACTTGGTTTCTATATCCTTCATTATATAGTTTTGGTATTCTTCCAGCGTGATCTATATGTGCGTGTGTAAGTAATACAAAATCTATTTCATCTACATTAAATAAAAATGGTGCTTCGTTTTCAAATTCGTCAGATGCTGAACCTTGGTACATTCCACAATCTACTAAAAATTTCTTTCCTGCACCTTCTACTAAAAAATTTGAGCCCGTTACTGTTTTTGTAGCACCCAAAAAAGTTACTTTCATAAATTCCTCCTTCATATAAATAGCTTTATTTTTTTCTTTATTTTTACTGTATCTTTCTTAATTTTTAATGAGCTTTCTATAATAGTATCATCATAGTATTCTACATATAGTTCTTTATTTTCATACTTACATTGCATATTTAAATTTTGTAAATATATCATTTTCATATCAAATATTTCTTTTAAAATTTGATATGTTAATTCTGCATCTTCTGAAAAAACATCCCATATTTTAAGTTCCTGTGCTTTTTTTATTATTAGTTTTATTACTTCTTCAAATTTTCCTTTTAGAGCTTCTATATCTTTTATATATTTTTCATCATTTATTGGAATATATCTGTAATATCTTATTTTATATATTAAGCTAATTAACTTTTCTTTATTTTCTTCATTTATTTTATCTATTCCTGCCTGTAGTTGATTTAAAAACTCTTCTGCCAGATGAATTAAGACACTCGTTTGGTCTAATTCTACTATTTCTTCTAAAAATTTTACTTCATCTTCTAACTTGCTCTTTTGTTCTACAAATTCTTTTGGTAATATAATTTTATTGCATTCGTCTATTTTTTCTATTAGACCTATTCTTTCTTTGTCTAATATTCCTACCAGATAACTTACACTAAATATTTTTTCTTTATTTGGTAATTTTTCATTTCGTGCATAATATTCCTTTTTTAATAGCTCATTATTATTTAGTATTTTATCAATTCTTTCTATTTCTTTAGTATATTCCTTCTTTTCACTTGTTATTTGATTTATAAAGGTCTTTTTGTCATTAAATAACTCTAGTCTTTCTTCTTTTTCTTTCTTTATTTTTTCAAATTTTTCTTTATATTCTATATCGTTTGATTCTTGCATGTATTTCTTTATTGCTATTTTTGATGCTAAATTAAATATTTTCTTTTGCTTTTTACTATTAATGCTTTTTCTACCATTTACTAATAGCATAGTTTCATATACATAATTGTATTCTATATCCTTTATTTCCTTTTTATCTATATCCCATGACCATCCATTAAAATCCCTTATTACTTCTATGTTTGAATCAATTTCTCCTGATTTTAGTAATGTAAATAATGGTTTTTCTATATATTCATAAGGTAACTCCTGTAAATTTGGAGATATGTCTATATTAAATATTGCATTTAATAATACTAGCTCATTTTGAAAGCAAATTATCTCTCCATTTTTACTATCTACCCTAAATAGTATGTTATTTTTTTCTAGTTCTTCTGCTTCCTGAGTTCCTTTTTTTACTAAGAATATCTTTAAACATTTTTCTTTAATTATTCTTAATAAATTTTCTATATATTCTTTTTTAGATGGCACTTCTACTTTTACTGTTTCATAATCTTTATATGCATTTTCTATTTTATATAACATGCTTAATAAAAGATTTTTTACGTCATAGGAAAATAACTTGTTTTCTAAAATTTTTTCTAATTCATTATTATAATCTTTTATATTTATATTAAATTTAGATAAAATTTTATTTTTTTCCATATTAATCCTCTTTAGTAATTTTATTCTTCGCTATTGCTACTCATTTTTAATTCTTCCCATCTTTCCTTTGACATAAGCACTTCACGAGGTTTGCTTCCTTGAAATCCTGAGATTATACCTCTTTCTTCCATTTGATCTATTATTCTTCCTGCTCTTGCGTATCCAACTTTAAAACGTCTTTGTATAAATGAAGTAGAGGCTTGTCCTGTTTCTACAACCACGTCTATTGCTTCCATTAATAATGGGTCTGTATTATCGTCTTCCTCTCCAGCGTCTATTTCCTTATCTGTACTATTTGCATTTTCTATTTGTTTTAATATTTCGTCATTATATGTTGCTTCTCCGTTATTTTTAACAAAGTCAACTATTTTTTCTACTTCTTTATCTGATATAAATGCACCTTGTATTCTAGTTGGTTTTGGTGCACCAGATGGATAAAATAACATGTCGCCTTTTCCAAGTAGCTTTTCTGCACCAGCCATGTCTAAAATTGTTCTTGAATCTACTTGTGAAGATACTGCAAATGATATTCTTGATGGTATATTTGCTTTAATTATACCTGTAATAACGTCGACAGATGGTCTTTGTGTTGCAATTACTAAATGCATACCAGCTGCTCTTGCCATTTGTGCTAGTCTACAAATTGAGTCTTCTACGTCTTTTGGAGATACCATCATTAAATCTGAAAGTTCGTCTATTATAATTACAATTTGTGGTAACTTATGACCTTCTCCTTCCTCTTCTAACGCTTCATTATATCCTTTTATATCTCTTACATTTTTACTTGCAAATAGACTATATCTATTTACCATTTCTTGAACAGCCCATGCTAAAGCACCTGCTGCTTTTTTAGGGTCTGTAACTACAGGAATAAGTAAATGTGGTATGCCATTATACACAGAAAGTTCAACCACTTTTGGGTCTACCATAACAAGTTTTACTTCACTTGGTTTTGCTTTGTATATAATACTTGCAATTAATGTATTTATACATACAGATTTACCAGAACCTGTTGCCCCCGCAATAAGTACGTGTGGCATTTTTGCAATATCTGTTACTACCTCATTACCAGCTACGTCTTTTCCTAATGCAAAGGCAAGTTTTGATTTATGGTTTTTAAAACTATCGCAATCTATTATATCTCTTAATGGTACTATTTCGTTTTCTTTATTTGGAATTTCTATTCCTACTGCTTGTTTACCTGGTATAGGTGCTTCAATTCTTATTGTTTCTGCTGCCAGATTAAGTGCAATGTCATCTGCAAGATTTGCAATTTTACTTACTCTTACTCCTTCTGCAGGCTTAAGTTCATATCTAGTTATTGCAGGTCCTACTGAAACATTTTCTACTTTAGCTGAAACTCCAAAACTGTATAGAGTTTTTTGTAATTTAGTTGCTGTGTCTGCAACAGCTTTTTTACCACCTTTTACGGTCTTTTTATCTCCTTCTGCTAATAATTGTATTGGTGGGAATTCATAATGTTCATCTTCTACAGTTAAAGTATGTTCTAATTGTAATACTTGTTTTACCTTTTCTTCTTTTGTTTCGTGTTCTTCCTTAAATAAATTTGCTTCTAATACATCTGGATTAGTATTTTCCTCGCTTTTCTTTTTTCCACCTATACTAAATGGAATTATATCATCATCTTTATGGTCATATTTTTTAAGCTTTTTATTCTTTCCTTTTTCATCTTCTGAAGCATCATTTAAATTTATAGTTAATTGTTCTGCTAGCTGTTCTGCTTCTCTTCTTTGTTCTTCTTTTTCTCTTAGTCTTCTTTCTTTTTTAGTTTCTTTTCTTTCTACTTCATTTTCTTTTTTGTCTTTTATTCTAGCGAGTCTTGCCTCTTCTCTTTCTACTCGTCTTTCTTCTTTTTCTTCTCTTCTTGAATCTATAAAATCTGCTATCATTTCTGCTGGTTTTATTCCAAACATAAATACTAAAAGAATTGCACCTACTCCTATGCATAGTATTACAGTTCCTATTTCACCAAGTAACCCTATAAGAACAGAAGCTATTGCAGTTCCTATTGCACCTCCGCCTATATCTTGTGTTCCTCTTTCATATCCTCTTTCTACTACAGTAGAAAAATCTCCATTTACGTCCAAGTTTCCATTTGAAAATTGGAATACACTAAGCATTGTAGCTATACAAACTAAAAATATTCCGTATTGTACTAATTTTGATATTAAATAATCTTTATCTTCTGAAGTCATATATATAGCTATTAAAAATGTTCCTATTGGAATTATATATTTAATAGAGCCCATTATTCCACCAAGTATTGGACTCAGATGTTCTCCTATATATCCTGATTTTGTGTATATTAAAATTGCAAGTAATATACTTATGAAGAACATAAATACTACTGCTACATTTATATCTAATTTATTTTTCTTTGCTTTTCTACCTCGTTTAGCCAAAGTATTTTCCTCCTTTGAAGATATTCTTCAATATTATCCCTTGGTATTATATCACAAGGCTACTAAAAAGCAAACAAAATTTTAAAATTGTAACACAAATGTAATAAACTGGAATGATGGGACACTTTGGTTCGTTTCTATTTTGAAACAACCCAAAGTGTCCCATCATTCCAGAATTTTAAATTTATTTTAGTTCTTTTCTATTATTTTTTATTACTTTTAGTGCATCTTCTAAAGCCACTTCAATTCCAGCTAAAACACCATCTGCATACTCTTCTGTTCCACTCTTTATTTCTCTTGACATTTCGTTTGCAGTTTCTATTATTTCTACTTTCTTTTCATAAGCTTTTTTAGTAATTTCATGTTCATCAATCATAGATATAATTCTATTTTCTGCCTCTTTTATTATTTCGTCTGCCTCATTTTGAGCTTCAACTAATATTCTTTGTCTTTCTTCTTTTACCCATTTTGCTTGTTTTAACTCATCTGGTAATTTTAATCTTATTTCTTTTATTATATCTAAAATTTCTTCCTTATTAACTATACATTTACTTGAAAATGGTATACTTCTGCTTTTATCAAGCATATCTTCTAATGCTTCTAGTAAAGTAAATATTTCCATAATCTTACTCCTTTCGACTTAAGAATATTAGATAAACTCTGCCATATTTTCTTAAATCATATACTTCTACTTGTAATTTTTCTAATTCTTTTAATTCTCTTTCTTTTTCATCTGTTTCTACTATTATTATTCCATCTTGATTTAATAGTTCTAAAGAAATAATTTGTTCTACTGCATCTACAGCTAAATTTTCTTTATATGGAGGATCTATAAATATGATGTCAAATTTAGTATTTTTCTCACTTATCTCTTTTAAACATTTTCTATAGTCTTTTTTTAGTATTTTTGCTTTATCTATAAATTTAGTTTTTTCAAGATTTTTATATATCATCTGAGTTGCTTCATGGGATTTATCGCAAAAATATGCTTTTCTAGCACCTCTGCTTAAGAATTCTATTCCTATAGCACCACTGCCAGCAAATAAGTCTAAGATTGTACTGTCATCTATTTTTTCCATTATTATGTTAAATAACGATTCTTTCACTCTATCTAATGTTGGTCTTGTATTTATGCTATCGATAGAATTTAATTTTGTTCCTCTTGCTGTACCGCTTATTACTCTCATAGCTACCTCTATTGATATACTTTACATATATTTTATATTTTATTTTCAATATGTCAATAATATTAACATAATTGTAATATATATTTAATAATTCTGTAATACTGTTATATTTCTGTAATATTTTGCACTATTATACTGATACATTATACTATAGTTTTTCCCTAATGTAAAGAAAAACGCCATAAAAGCTAGGTAGTAAATACCTAGCCTTTTTCTTTTGTTTATCTATTAATCATCTTTATTTACGTCTTTTAATAATTCTAATTGTGATATTAATAATGATTCCATTTTTGCTTTATATACGTCTATTTGCTTTTTTAAATCTTCTAATTCTTTTGTTTTAATTGTTATTTGTTGTTCTAATTCCATTAATTGTCCTCTTGCTGTTCCTTGTGCATCTTTTACTATTTGTTCTGCTTCTTGTTTTGCTACTTTCTTTATTTCATCAGCTGTGCTTTGAGCCATTACCAAAGTATTTTGTAATGTTGATTCTAGATTTTTATATTTTACTAAACTTGCCTCTAGTTCTGCAATTTTTCCTTTGTTTTCATTTGATTCTTTATATAGTTTTTCATAGTCTAGTGTTAATTCATCTAGGAAATTATCTACCTCTTCTACACTATAGCCGTTCATCATTTGTTTTGCGAATTTCTTGTTTTCTATATCCAATGGTGTGTACATATTGTCCCTCCCAAACTCTTTATATAACTATATTTAATTGTTTGAATTATTTCTTAACCATGAAACAGATAATTTATTTTTTATTTCTTCTCTTGCCATTTCATTTGTTATATCATAATTGAATGGTGCTACTAAAAATATAGAGTTTGATACTTTTTGTAGATTACCATCTAGTGCATGAACAGCACCACTAACAACATCAACTATTCTTCTTGCAACATCTTTATTAACATACTCTAAATTTACAATAATTGACTTCTTTTCTTTTAATAAATTACAAATACTTTCTGATTGTTCAAAAGTAGTTGGTTGACAAATAACCATCTTGACTTGTTGAGTTTGTGGCATATTAACAACTTTGCTGCTTCTTCTTCCCCAAATTCTTCTATCTTCTTCCTCTTCTTCTTGGTTTTCTATATCTTCATTTTTATCATAATCTACTTCTTCTGTTTCTTCCTCTTCTTTTTCTGGTAATCCTAACATACCCCATACTTTTTCCATAATCGCACCTGACATTTTATAACCCTCCTATAATCTTATTCGTCATTGGTTTCTATTTGTAATATAGTATCTATCATTTTTCCAATATTGTCAATAGTTTTTTTGTTTTGTAATATATTTTTAATATAATTGTAATATAATTGTAACATTTCTTTGTGATATTTTAACTATTAAAGTAATATTTCGTCATATATTGCAATATTAGGCATATTTCTTATTTCTTCTATTGTATAACCAAGTTCCGATAATTCTTCGCTTGTATAATTTGTTACTATAGAATATTTTTCATTTGCTTTTAATATTTTTACAACTATTTTATCTTCATATCCAATTCTAGTTCTTGTTACATAAGAAATTTGGTTTCCATTTTTTTCTTCTGTTTGTATAGCTGTATTTGGTATTCTTAAGCCAGTTTTACTCCACCAAACAATACTAAAAGAAATTTTTCTATAGGAAGTTAATTCTTCAACTCCCTCATCTATTTTTAGAGTTAATATGTATTCTTTATCTTCTACAGTTTTGTATTCAATAGTTGCTTCTGCTTCTTTTCCGCTTGGTAATTTTATTGTTACTTCGTCTCCAACTTCTGCAGAATTTGCATATTCTGAATCTAATACACATACTATATAGCACAGATAATTATCTACTATTTTTCCAGCTTCACTACTCATTGGAATTATTTGTCCTGTTTTTAAATTTAAATCATCTAAAAAATCTTTTGTATATTTTCCAAAGTCATCTGGTGTTAGAATTTCTTCATAACCATCTATTCTATATGAAACTATTCCACTTTTTGTGGCCTCTAAAGTTTTTGCACCTGAATTTAGCTCATTTTCATATTCTTTTCTCTCATCGATTAATTTTTTCAGATATGAGCCCGCTGGACTTTGTTCTCCTGCAATTTTTGATTTTTTACTCATATTAGTTAGGATTTCTTCTTTGTTATTTTGAATTACTCTTAAATCACTTTCTCCATATAGCTCATTTATCTTTAAATCTATTTGTTCTTCTAAGACTTTTGTATCTACTAAACTTTCCTCTTCTGCCATTGCTTCATCTATTTTTTCATCTAGCTCTTGTATCTTCTTTACTAAATTTTCTTCATTATTTGAATAATATCTAAAAACAGATTCTCCTTTTGCTACTTTTTCTCCTTCTGTTTTTATTTGCTCTAAACCATTTTTATAGTTATCACCCTTAAGTACGGTTTCATCTCTTATTATGTATCCAACTGCTAATTCTTCTTCTCTTATTTGTCCCATTTCAACATATACTGTATCTGTTGGATTTTTTATTAATTGTACTACCATATATATTATATATGCTAGAGCACATAGTAATAACAGCAGTAGAATTTTCTTTCTATGCTTTTTTAAAAATTTTATTAAATTATTATCTTTTTTCTTCTTTATGTTCTTATTTTTTACTTCTACATTAGTTGTTCTATTCACTGTATTCCTCCAAAATAATTTTTATATTATTTTGTATATCATCTAATCCATTAATCCATATTAGATTATCATATTTTCTAAACCAAGTTAATTGCCTTTTTGCATATCTTCTTGTTTCCATTTTTATTTTATCTATCATTTCTTCTTTTGACATTTTTCCGTCTAGATATTCTACTACTTCTTTATAGCCCAATCCTTGCATTGCAGTAGGCATACCTTTGTATTTTTTTATTAGTTCTTTTACTTCTTCTATTAAACTATCTTTTATCATTATATCTACACGTAAGTTTATTCTTTCATATAGCTTTTCTCTATCCATTGTTATTCCAAATAGTATATAGTCATATTCTGGCTCATTTTTTCTAGATTCTAACTCCAACTCGGTTTTTGTTTTATTTGTTGAATTATATATTTCTAAAATTCTAAATATTCTTTTTTTATCATTATGGCTAATTTTCTTTATTGCTTCCGGATCAATCGCAGCAGCTTTTTGATAAAGCTTTTCTAATCCTTCCTCTTTTTCTATTCTTTCTAACTCTTCTCTATATTTTAAGTCCACTTCTATCTCATTATATTCTATATTATATATTAGCGACTCTAAATAAAGCCCTGTACCACCAACAATTATCGGCACTTTTCCTTTGGAAAGTATTTCTTTTATTGCTGCAGTTGCTGCTTTTTTATAGTCTGAAACACTATATCTAGTTTCTGGTGAAACACAATCTATTAAATAATGTTTTATCCCTTGCATTTCTTCCGTCGTTGGTTTTGCAGTTCCAATGCTCATATCTTTATATATTTGCATTGAATCGCAAGAAACTATCTCTCCATTTATTTTTTTTGCAAGTTCTATTGATAACTTTGTTTTTCCAGAAGCCGTTGGGCCACATATAACTATAATTTTTGGTTTGCTCATTACGTCTCACATCCTATTTTTATTCTAGTGTATCTACTACAACATTTTCATTATTTTCTGGTATATTATCTGTTATATTTCCTTCTATAGTATTGTTTTCATTTGTTTGACCATTTGTTATATCATTTGTAGTTTCTACCTCTATTAGGTTTGACTGTAAATTTGTATCATTGGTGTTTATATCGTTTATATTCTCTTCCTCTATAGAATTAGCTTCTGCTATCATATTAAGTGCCTCTTGTTCTATTTGATAGTATTTACTATTTTTTTCATTTATCATAATTTCAACTTGTCTTTGTATATTTTCAAAGTATGCACATTCTACTATTAATATAATTAATAGTAATATTCCCAAAGCTATTCCTCTATTTCTAAAAACTCTACTGCTTAATTTATTATCTTTAAATTTACAATATGATTTTGCAAATAGCGGAAGTACTATTATTCCATTTATTGGAACAAATAGGAATATTATTAAATCTTTTCCTGTACGAGAAACTTCTGTTATTTCTATATTTCTGGTGCTTATCCAATATATTATTGAAATTAGAAAGTACATAAGTACAGTTCCTGCTGCTATATATATTAGCTTTTCTTTTGAACTTATATTATTAAGTGAACGGTACATAAGTATTATTGAAACAGCATTTAAAACTATTATAAATAAAATAATTATTAACATATTTATATCTCCTTTTATCTTTATCTTCTTGAGAATTTTTTCTCTATATCTGTTTTTGTCATTCTTATAGCTGTTGGTCTTCCATGTGGACATGTAAATGGATTTGGCAATGTTAGTAATTTTTTCATTAGGCTATCTACTTCTTCTTTAGTTAATGCCATATTGGCTTTAACAGCGGCCTTGCATGCTACTGTTGCTATAAATTTCTCTTCTATTTCTTGCTTTGCAGTTCTTGCTACTGTGTTAATTTCATCCAATGTTTCTAAGAATAATTCTTTATTATCTAAATCTAAACATACTGTTGGGACTCCACTTAGTTTTATCGTGTTTTCTCCAAATTCTTCTAATACAAATCCTGCTTTTTCAAAAATTTCCATATTGTCTTTTGCTATTTGCATATCTTTATGACTTAAATTTATTATGTCTGGAAGTAGCATTAATTGTGAGTCCTTATTTGTATCACTATAGTAGTTTGCCTTTATTTTCTCATACATTATTCTCTCATGTGCTGCATGTTGGTCTATTATATATAATTCATTATTCATTTCAATAATTATATATGTAGAAAATGCTATTCCAATGTATTTATATTCTGGAGTCTTGTTTTGTGGTAGTTTATCAAATATAGATAAATTTTCTGTGGTTTTTAACTCATCACTTTTAACTTTGTATTCTGCATCTTCCTCTTCTATTTTCTTATCTTCTTTTTTTGGTCTTCCAAAAGTAAGTGCATACATTTCATCAAAGTCTTTATAATTTGGATCTATTTTTAAATTATCCATATTTTGTATTTTTTCATTTATCTCATTTATGTCTATCCTCTTTGTCTCTTGCGAAGATGCGTCAGCTACATTTGCTGTATCATTTTCTAAATTGTTTATTCCATTTTTATTGTTATATATTTGTGCAATAAAGTTTTGAGTATCATCTACTTTTTCTTGTTCTTCTCTTTCTTCCTCTTCTTTCTTCCTACTGAATAATCCGAATAAGCCTCCTTTTTTATGCTCTTTTATTTCATCTTTTGCATCTAAATTATTCCTTTCTATAGGATTTTCTCTTACTAAAATTTCTTTTCTGTATTCTTCTTGCTTATCTTGCTTTTCTTGTACTTCTTGTTTTAGATTATCTGTACTAAATTTTGGAGTACTGTTATCTATATTTGTCGTGTTATCTATATTAGAAAAATTAGTAGTTTCTGTATCTAGCTTCCATGCACTTTTTTCCTGCATTTGTTTGTCTAATTCTATTTTTGTTCTATCTGGTATTAAATCTTCTTTTAACAAACTATCTTTTATGGCATGGTAAATTGCTTTAAACACCTTATTTTCATCTTCAAATCTAACCTCTAATTTTGCTGGGTGTACATTTACGTCAACTTTTTGTGGATTCATTTCTATATTTAATACTACAAAACCATATTTTCCTATTGTAAGCAGTCCCTTATATCCTTGTTCAGCAGCACTTGTTAATATTTTGTCTTTTATATATCTTTTATTTACAAAAAATAACTGATTGGCTCTATTAGAGCGTGCTATAACTGGCTTTCCTACTACACCAATTACTTTTATGTCTTCATAATCATAATTTACATCTACAATGTTTTCAGCAACGTCTTTTCCATATACACTGTATATAACTGATTTCATATCTCCATTTCCAGAAGTTTGTAATATTACTTTTCCGGAATTTATTAATTTAATAGATATTTCTGGGTGTACTAAGGCTATCCTTGTAACAACGTCTTCAATATATCCTGCCTCTGTAAAATCTTTTTTTAAGAATTTATATCTCACAGGAGTATTATAAAACAGGTCTGTAACTGTTATTGTGCTTCCCTGTGGGCAGCCCGCATCTTCTACATTTATTATATTTCCACCTTTAATTTCTACTTTTTTTCCTATTTCATTGTCTGCTGTTTTTGAAATTAGTTCTACATGACTTATTGCTGCAATACTTGCTAATGCCTCGCCTCTAAACCCCATAGAAGTTACTGTTTCTAAATCGGCTGCTTCTCTAATTTTACTTGTCGCATGTCTTTCAAATGCCATTTCCATATCATCTGGTAAAAAACCTTTACCATTATCGGTAATTCTTATGTATGATATTCCTCCATTTTTTGTTTCTATTGTTATTTTATTTGCCCCCGCATCTATAGAGTTTTCTACTAGTTCCTTTACGACTGATGCAGGTCGTTCAATAACTTCACCAGCTGCTATTTTATTTATTGTTAGTTCATCTAATAAAACTATATTACCCATTCTATTCCTCCGAATTTCTTCTTTATTTTTATCTTTTAGTTCTGTTATGCTTTTTTCAATTTGTTTATTCCATAGAATTATATCATTAATCTGTATTTTTTGTATAGTTTTTTACAAAATTTTTACAAAATATATTTTTTGATCTGCCTTGTAACCATTTTTTCTGTCTTGAATAATATATACCATACGAAAGAACTTTATAAAGACATTTTAAAAGTTTTGTAAGGAGGTAAAGAAATGGGAAATTGTTGTTGTAATAATAGTGAACTACTATGGTTTATAATCCTATTCTTACTACTCTTCTGTTGCGGAGGTAACAACTGTTGTAGTAACCCATGTAACAATTCTTGTGGTTGTTAATTACATTAATTCTTGAATTTGAAAGGAGGGGAATCATATGCCAGAAAATAGAGGATGCGGATGCGGCTTTGGTTTTGGTGACGATTGCTGCTGGATAATAATCGTATTAATATTAATATGTTGCTGCTGTGGTGGTAACAGAGGAGGATGCTGCTAATTTAAATTAGTAAATCCTAAAATTATATACACAGTATAGTTATATTACACACATTATATTTATATATAATAAAATATATATAATAATAAAAAAAGAAGAATTAGATTTTAGTTGTTAGTCCAATTCTTCTTTTCATTATCTATTTTCTTTTTGTTTGTTTTTTTATTTTATTATCTTCTTTTCTTCTTTCAGTTTTAACTTCTTTAGGTTTTGATTTTCCATCATTTTTTCTTCTATCTTCAAACAAATTTCCATTTTTATCTACTATCATATGTTTCTCTCCATTCTTTATTTTTATTTTAATTAATTATATCAAATAATATTATTTTTATAAATACTTTTTTAATATTTTTTTGGTTGGGGTACTGTGATTCGAACACAGGAATGACCGGGTCAGAGCCGGTTGCCTTACCGCTTGGCGATACCCCAATATTTTCGGATGAACTTTAGGGACGTTCTTTAAAGTTCATCCAATATTTAATGTTTAATTTTACAAATAATTAGTATTAATGTGAACTTTAAAGAACGTCCCCAAAGTTCACCCAAAGTTCATTATTTTATTGCTTTTCTTCCTTTAAATACTGCTATGTCTTCTAATTCATCTTCTATATTTAGAAGTCTATTGTATTTAGCAACTCTATCTGTTCTACATGGTGCACCAGTTTTAATTTGTCCAGCATTTGTAGCTACTGCAACATCTGCTAAAGTTGTATCTTCTGTTTCACCACTTCTATGTGATACAACTGCTGTGTATCCGTTCTTATGAGCAAGTTCAATAGCATCTAATGTTTCTGTTAATGTTCCTATTTGATTTAGTTTGATTAGTATGCTATTTGCAACTCCCATATCAATTCCTTTTTGTAATCTCTTGATGTTTGTAACAAATAAATCATCACCAACAAGTTGTACTTTGTTTCCAATTTTTTCAGTTAATATTTTCCAAGCTTCCCAATCTTCTTCTGCTAAGCCATCTTCAATTGAAATTATTGGATAGTTGTTTGCTAAATCAACAACAAAGTCTATCATTTGCTCTCTTGTTTTGAATTCTCCTGTTTTCCAGAATAAGTAGCCATCTTTTCCTACTTTTTTAGCTTCATCAAACATTTCTGTTGAAGCACAGTCTAATGCTAGACATACATCTTTTCCTGGTACATATCCAGCTTTTTCTATAGCTTCCATAATTAAGTCTAATGCTTCTTTTTCGCTTGATACATTTGGTGCAAATCCACCTTCGTCACCAACACCTGTTGATAATCCTTTTGCTTTTAATACACTCTTTAAGTTATGGTATACTTCTACACCCATTCTCATACATTCTTTAAATGATTTTGCT